>DATNQK010000288.1:0-2293 GCA_036704065.1 Stenomitos sp. | reverse complement strand
GTTGGGGCACGTCTGATGGGGGCGAGCCTGTATAGAGCGAGTCTAGGGGGAGCGTCCTTAGATGGAGCACACCTAGATGGGGCAATTTTGGATAGGGCAAGCCTAAAAGAAGCAAGTTTGAAAGGGGCAAGTCTGTTGAGGGCGAGCCTTGAGGAGACGAGTCTGCTGAGGGTGAGTCTGGATGGGGCAAGTCTGAAATGGGCACGTCTTCAGAGGGTGAATCTAGAAGGAGCCAGTCTTCAGAGGGCGAGTCTTGAAGGGGCAAATCTGGATGGGGCAAATCTAGAAGGGGCGGACTTAGCTCGTATTTCTTTTGAGAAAAGTACTCGCTGGGACAAGGCAAGGGGCTTAGCTTCTGCAAGAAACCTTCCTTACAAGCTTAAACAGCAATTAGGTCTTGAGATAGAAGGACAAGATCCATGCTGAACAATTCGCACTTACAGCGGATTCTGCTTTCATAAGATACACCTGTAAAGACTAAAAGCCTTCCTATACAGAAGCTTTGAGATCAAGAATGGGTTATGTCAACCCACAATCCGCTGTCATTCAACTGTCACATCAAGAGCTCACATAGCCAGAAAGAATACGGGGATAGACAAAAGTTATATAAACCAAAGCTAGCTACCACAATGGCTACAAAAAGCTTTGATTCAGGACAGCTTGGATATATCGCATAGTCCTTACAAGTTCAAGTTTGCAAGCAAAAACCTCTTTATTGGTCTAGCAAATGAAAGGCTACTAATAAAAGAGCCGCTGCGCAAACCCTTAACGTGAGGCTTTAGCCCTATCGCCCTCATTTCAACCCAACACAAAGTTGACCAGTTTTCCTGGCACCACCACAACTTTCTTCACGGATTGTCCTTCGAGGTACCGACGACCCACATCTGAATCCTTGGCGTAGGCTTCTAATTCCTCGCGGGAGGCATTGGTTGGCACTTGGATTGTGCCTCTAGTTTTGCCCATCACCTGAATCACGAGTGTCATTTCATCGGCCACCAGTGCCTCTGGATCCGGTTGGGGCCAAGCTTGCAAATGCACGGAATCGGTGTTTCCTAACTGGTGCCACAGTTCATCCGCAATGTGGGGTGCAAAGGGTGCCAGCAATAGCACCAATGTTTTTACCCCTTCGCCATATACCGCAGAAGACTTACAAGTTGCTTCGTCTAGGGCATTGCGGAGCTTCATCAGTTCAGAAATGGCCGTATTGAACTGATATCCTGCTTGCAAGTCTTCCGTGAGGGCTTCAATGGCCGTGTGGATTGCACGACGTAGCGTTTTCTCTTCCTTGGTGAGTTGCGCAGATGCTGCACCACCGCTTGCGCCTGCCGCATCCGTCACCAACCGCCACACACGATTAAGAAAACGGAATTGACCTTCCACATCGGCATCGTCCCACTCCAGGTCTTTCTCTGGCGGTGCCTTAAACAAGATATTCATCCGTGCTGTATCGGCACCGTACTTGCCAATTACCTCACCTGGTGCGACGCCATTGTGCTTAGACTTCGACATCTTTTCAAAAACGACTTCCAGTGGCTCTTTGCTCTCAGGATCCACGGGATTGGCCAAGTCAGCAATGGTCTGAGGGGTGACGTACTTCCCAGTTTTCGGGTTCTTATAGGTTTTCCCCTGCACCATGCCTTGGGTCAATAGGCGCTGGAATGGTTCGTCACAGGTTAGCAACCCGCGATCGCGCATGACCTTAGTGAAAAACCGCGAATACAGCAGGTGCAAAATAGCATGTTCAATCCCACCCACGTATTGATCTACGGGCATCCAATCTTGGGCGATCGCCGGATCGAACACAGCCTCACTATTGCGTGCATCGGGATAGCGCATAAAGTACCAAGACGAGCACATGAACGTATCCATCGTGTCCGTTTCGCGTTGGGCAGGCGTGCCACAGGTGGGGCAAGGCACCTTCACCCAACGCTCAAGCTTGGCCAAGGGTGACCCCTTGCCCGAAAACTCCACGTCTTCCGGTAACTCAACGGGCAAATCAGCCTCTGGCACAGGTACCGTGCCGCACTTCGGACAATGCACCATCGGAATCGGGCATCCCCAGTATCGCTGCCGCGAAATCAACCAGTCGCGCAAACGATAATTGTTGGTTCCTTTGCCCTTGTTTTGGGCTTCTAACCACTGCACCGCAGCCTCAACGCTTTCGCCTTTGCCCTTGCCCGCAGGGGTGCCATCCAGCGGCCCAGAATTTGTCATCGTCCCTTTGTCGGGATAGGCAGCGGTCATTGTCGCAGGATCCAGCACTTGATCCGGCGGTTGCACCACCACCTGAATC
>DATNQK010000287.1:0-4649 GCA_036704065.1 Stenomitos sp. | reverse complement strand
AGTACAAGCAACCCTACAGCGCTACAAAGAGATGCAAGACATCATCGCCATTCTGGGCTTGGACGAGCTTTCTGAAGATGATCGTCTGGTTGTTGCTCGTGCGCGTAAGATTGAGCGTTTCTTGTCCCAGCCCTTCTTTGTGGCTGAGGTCTTCACTGGATCTCCTGGGAAGTATGTAACCCTCGAAAAAACGATTGCTGGCTTTAAGAAAATCTTGTCGGGTGAGCTAGATGATTTGCCTGAGCAAGCATTCTACTTGGTTGGCGATATTGATGAAGCGATCGCTAAGGGTGAGAAGCTCAAAGCCGAAGGCAAGTAGGAGAACTCCATGACACTAACTGTTCGGGTAATTGCACCAGACAAAACTGTTTGGGATGCACCCGCTGAAGAAGTGATTTTGCCAAGCACCACTGGCCAACTCGGTATTTTGACAGGCCACGCGCCGCTATTGACGGCGTTAGAGCCTGGTGTACTCCGAGTGCGTGGCGGTAAAGATTGGCAAGCGATCGCCTTAACTGGTGGTTTTGCTGAGATCGAAAACAACGAAGTGACAATTCTGGTCAATGCAGCCGAACGCGGTGATGCGATTGATCGAGAAGAAGCACGGGCAGCTTTCGATGCAGCACAATCGCGGTTGGCTAAAGCTGACCAAGGTACAGATCGCCAAGAACGATATCAAGCCGTTCAGGAATTTAAGCGATCGCGCGCACGTCTCCAGGCAGCTGGAGAAATTGTGCAAATCTAAAGGTTGAAACCTCACCTTTTGAAGCTATTCCTCTAGGAATCAAAAAGAGCTGTGCTTTGCACAGCTCTTTTTTTGTTGTTTCTCGGCAAGGTCATTAAGATAGCAGCAGCAGCTTTGTTTGGGTGTAGTCACGGGTGTCATTGCACAGCAACCGCTGAGACAATACCTCTAATGAGCAAACAGCTTCCCGTGCCGCACCGAGCCTCCAGCCCTTCGTTTTGCGGTGATTAACATGTCCCTAGGCCAGAGCAAAATAGAAGCCCTTGACCCGTTCAAACTACATCGTTTTGTCCAGGCGCAAGAACCTATTTATCAAACCGTGCTTGCTGAGTTACGGCAGGGTCAAAAGCGTACCCACTGGATGTGGTTTATCTTCCCGCAAATTGCTGGGTTGGGGTACAGCAGCATGGCAAAATACTATGCCATCCAGAACCGAGCAGAAGCACAGGGCTATTTTAGTCATCACATCCTTGGACCAAGGCTCATCGAATGTTCAGAAACTGTTCTAAAGATTTCTGGACGCTCTGCCTTGGACATCTTTGGACAACCTGATCAGCAAAAATTGCGATCCTCGATGACGTTGTTTGCTGCCCTCACACCAACTGATTCGGTTTTTACTCAGGTACTGGATCAATACTTCGAGGGTGAACGAGATACGAACACCCTGAAGCGATTAGACCTCATTGCCCAAGACAAACTTTGATATGAGGCCGAGATATTAGGCAGAAGCAGTTGCAGTGAGGGACGAGCGATACAATACATCGCGTGTTGCCACCATCGCGTTCACTAGCCGATCCATTTCTTCCTCAGTATGCAAGGCATTCACTGTAATGCGCATTCTGGGCTTGGCAATAAACCAAATGGCTGAAATCCAAATGCCATGGTCTTCTAGCATTCGTCGGCCAAATTCTTTGGGGTTGATTTCCGGAGGTACTAAAACCGGAACAACGTTGGTTTCTCCGACTGCGGTGAATCCTTCCCGTTCAAGCAGCGTACGCAAGTAGCGAGTATTGGTTTGCAGCTTCTCTACCAATTGAGGCTGTTGCTGCACTTGGCGGATACTTTCAAGGGCCGCTGCGGCTAAGGGTGCTGACAAAGAAATCGTGCCGATGGAAGTAGGAGATACATTAAGCAGCGGCTTAAACTCTGCCACGTGCGTACTGATGGCTGCACCTGCCGATGCTGCAAACTTAGAGAATGTGGTCATAATCAGAGGCACCACACCCCGCTCAATCGCATGTTGGGGCAAAATACCGAAGTGCTCGTAGATGCCTCTTCCTGTGGCCCCAATGGAACCACTCGCGTGGGCTTCATCCATCACTAAAACACTACCCTCGTAGTGTTGCAGCACATCTAGCATCTCTGGTAAGGGTGCAATGTCTCCGTCCATGGAAAACACAGCATCCGAGACCACTAGAATGCGATCGCCAGGACGGACATAGCGCTTAAGCTTCCGTGCTAAATCCTCTGGATCACAGTGACGATAAGATTTTGTTCTCACTTGCGGGCTGTAGCCAAATACTTTCCCAGAGCGGGTACCTGCATTGACGACCGCTGAAACAATACACCCATGATTTAAGACATCGCTCAAAATCAACGTTTCGCGCGTATGTTGAAACCCTGGCACCGGAATCGCGAGGTGGCAAAATCCATCAATCAAGGCCTGCATGGCCATCCATGCATTGATGAACAGTTGGGTATGGGGTAAGTGCTTAAAATTAGAAATTTCGTCTTCTAGCTCGCGATGTAGGGGGATACGACCGCTGAGCACTGAGCAAGAGCTGTTCGATGTGCCGTAGTTCAAGATGGCATCTACTGCCGCCTGTTGGACTTGCGGGTTTTGGACCAGCCCTAACACGTCATTTGTACAGAACGTTAAGACGGTTCTGCGTTTGCCGGTAGATGCCTCTTCAATATCGACCAAGTTACCCTGCTTACGGTGGCATAGATATTCATCGGGATCGAGATCGCTGTCAAACCACCGCTCTACGTATTCCTTGATAACTTGCACTCTTGACTCCCCGAACCTTCAATGGATTAGCCTACCTGCTATGGCTCAACAGTATAGGCTTAAAATGGCTTTTTTGGCATTCATTGTGCCACAAACAGAGGCGGCACTCTTAGGCGATTAACACCGAACTGCAATCAACGCTGTTAGGTGGTATAACACTATACGCTTAGGGCTTTAGTTTACTCTAAAATAAGCCGAAACCCCCTTCAAGACGTCCGTTTTTCATTGATGTTCCGCACCATAGAGGTAAGGGATGCGTTCTAGGGGTTGCCCAGCGGCGATCGCAGGATATTTGGAGACGGCTGAACGTGTTGTTTCCACACCTTGTCCGACCCAGATTAAGATATTAATTCTCTGCGTTGGGTAAAACCTGCTCGGGCATTTAAGACCTTCAGCATTAGGCATCCTGGGAATTGTGAGTAATCGTTTATCTGTATGGCGCGATCCTGTGTTGTGCTTTTTGCTCGTGGCCGGTTCACTGACGGTGATGGCTGGGGCAGTGATTGCGCCGATTTTGCCGGAGTTGATTGTCCATCTTGAATTAAATCGCGGGTGGGCGGGTAGTTTGGTCAGTATTCATTACCTGACGCTGGGTATTTTCAGCCCCTTGCTAGGCATCATGGCGGATCGCTATGGTCAACTGCGGCTACTTATTCCTTGCCTATTGGGATATGCCATCACCGGGGTGGGGGGTGCGTTTTTGTCTAACTTCCAACTCCTGTTTTGGGATCGGGCGTTGTTAGGGATTGCCAGTGGTGGAATTGCAGCAGCAAGTTTGGGGTTACTCAGTCGCCGTTACGAAGGAGATCTTCGCCAACAGGCGATCGCCCATGCAGCCACAGCCATCACCTTGGCCAATATTTTGTACCCCTTACTGGCGGTTGGCATTGGGCACTTTAACTGGCGCTTGGCCTTTGGCTTGTATGGCATTAGTGCAGTGTTGGCCATCTTTGCAGGTGCATTATTTCGGCAGCAGAACCACCTGAAAGTAACCTCTTCTCTTGCCTCCAACCCATCCGTAAGCCCCGGTGCCTTACTGAAGTCCCCCGCTTGCTTGCGCATTTTTTTAAGCCTGACGCTGGTCTCTGCAATTGTCTACGGCACCATCATCTACTTGCCCATCTACCTCAAAATGCATTTGGGCACCGACCTTTTATGGAATGGAATTGCTTTGGCGTTACAAGCGGTTGGTGCAGCCTTAAGTTCAGCGTGGCTAATGCAGCCTCTTGTCCGCCGCTTTGGCAGCTTACGCCTTGTTGCCTTTAGCTTGGGCTGTATGGCGGTCTTTCTCGTGCTGTTTCCCTGTCTGAACCAATTGTGGTTGCTGCTGCTAGTATCTTGTCTCTTTGGTCTCAGTTTTGGTCTAGTGACCCCAAGTTTGTATAGCATTTTGGCCAACTTGGCACCGCCTCATCTCCAGTCCAGCATTCTGGCGACGGGGATAGGAACAGGATTTCTAGGACAGTTTCTGTCCCCTTTACTGTTAGGGCCGCTGCTGAATGTGACTGGGCTGCAAGGTGTATTCAATGCCTGTGCGTTTGTTGCACTTGTGCTTGGATTAAGCCTGTTAATCCCACTCAAACCTGTCACTCCCTAAGCAGAGGTCATCTCCTCGTTTATCCAGGCTTCGCTCGAAGGTGCTTGCCTAGATGGTTCATAATAAAGTGTTTGAAAAAGCGTGCTTCCCTTACCCAACACTTTTGGGAACATAGAACCGCTGTGATGGTGTCTCGTGTACGGTTAACTGAGGAGTAGCTGCATGACGGCAGGATTAGAGAGCATCCTTTCGATTTGGCTCAACGTTGGCATTGCAGTCTTATGCTTTGTGGTTGCGTTTGTGTTGGCCAGTTTGGTGGAATATTGGATCCATCGCTTGATGCATGCTTCGACACG
>DATNQK010000286.1:0-13902 GCA_036704065.1 Stenomitos sp. | reverse complement strand
AACCGCTTTATCAATGGCCGAAACCGTTTTCTACCACCCAACCCGAAATCTCTGCTGAACCTTCCCAGCCACATGCTGTTCCGCCCAATTTCCAGTCCCCTATACCTGTAAAACCGGAAGCAGAGTCTCTCCACAACCATCAAACCTGGGAAGAGCAGATTCAACAATGGCTTATTGAGAAGGTTGCCGAACTGTTGAGTCTACCAACCCATCAAATTAACGTCCAAGAACCTTTGGCCGACTATGGCCTGAGTTCCCTCGCTGCCGTGCGCTTGTCTGGAGAACTTCAAGATTGGCTAGAAATACCTCTAGACCCCACCCTGCTCTATGACTACTCATCGATTTCAGACTTAACCCAGGAACTCGCTAAACGCAAGCGCCGTGGCCCTGTCGGAACATTTAAGGCCGTCACAGTGCCGATGGTGCCACAGCAAAGACGACGAAGTTCTGATTGTGAAATTGCAGTGATTGGGATGGGATGCCGATTCCCTGGTGCCAATAGCCCTGAAGCCTTCTGGCAACTTTTGATGAATCAGACAGATGCCATCACCGAAGTGCCAGCAAATCGTTGGGACATTGAGACCTTTTATGATGCCACCCCTGGGGTTCCTGGCAAGATGAGCACCCGTTGGGGTGGTTTTTTGGAAGACGTTGCTGGCTTTGATGCAGATTTCTTCAAAATCTCAGCGCGGGAAGCCGCCAGTATGGATCCTCAACAGCGTCTGCTGTTAGAGGTAACGTGGGAAGCTTTAGAGTGTGCTGGACTCGTACCGCAGGCCTTGAGTGGCAGTCAAACCGGCGTCTTTGTAGGCATTTCCAGTAATGACTATGGGCGACTGAAACAAGATCAACAGGGCATCCTCGATCCCTATTTGGGTACAAGCCATGCCTTTAGTATTGCAGCCAACCGACTGTCCTATGTGATGGATTGGCATGGGCCGAGTATGGCAATTGATACGGCTTGTTCGTCGTCGTTGGTGGCAGTGCATCAAGCCTGTCAAAATCTTCGCCACCAAGAATGCACCTTAGCCGTGGCAGGGGGAGTGAACCTGATTGCACACCCCGACCTTTCTATTACATTTTCCCACGCTCAAATGATGGCAGCGGATGGACGATGTAAAACCTTTGATGCCAAAGCAGATGGATATGTTCGCAGCGAAGGCTGCGGCATGGTGGTGCTCAAGCGGTTGGAAGATGCCCTGAGGGACAACGACACAATTTATGGGGTGATTCGGGGCTCGGCGGTGAACCAGGATGGGCGCAGTAATGGGTTGACGGCACCAAGCAGTCAGGCGCAACAAACGGTGATTCGCAAAGCCCTTAAAGCTGCAAACGTGAAGCCTAGTGAAATTGATTACGTAGAAGCCCACGGGACGGGGACAGCCCTTGGTGATCCCATTGAAATGAATGCGCTGAAGGCGGTGTTTTTAGAGGATCGCGCTCCCGACAAACCCTTGAGTGTTGGCTCGGTAAAGACCAACATCGGACATTTGGAAGCGGCGGCTGGCGTAGCAGGCTTGATTAAGCTGATATTGGCGTTGCACCACCAAAGGCTACCCGCCATGCTCCATTGTGAGTCTGTGAATCCACTCATTGACCTGAGCAACGTGCCCCTAGAAATTCGCACTACCCCCCTCGAATGGAATCAGGGAGATAGAGCACGCATGGCGGGTATTAGCGCCTTTGGTTTTGGCGGCACGAACGTCCACTTGATTGTGACCGAAGCCCCAAAACCTGCAACTCGCCCAGAAACGATCTCTAATCGTCCCTGGCATCTACTGACCCTTTCTGCAAAAACCCCCACTGCACTTGCAGTCCAAATGGCGCAGTACCGTCAGTTTCTGCAAACTCATCCAACCGTGTCCCTCAGTGATTTGTGCCTGAGCGTTAATGCGGGGCGATCGCATTTTGAACAACGTCTTAGCTTTTTAGCATCCTCTCGGGATGATTTGATGGGTCAGCTTCTCCATGCTGAGACTGCGACAGATCACACAATAGCCTCTAGTTCAGGGAACCCACCCAAATGTGCGTTTGTGTTTTCGAGCCCTCAATCGGTATATCGATCAGCGCAACAGCTTTATGAGACTCAACCCCTATTCCGCACCATCGTTGATCGATGCGACTTGATTTTAGAACCCTTATGGAAGCGATCGCTCACGGACTTGCTCTACCGCGATCCTCAGGGGGAAACCCTCCTTCAGGAACCGTACTATGCCCATCCAGCGACGTTTGTGCTGCAATATGCGATCGCCCATCTATGGATGAGTTGGGGTATTAAACCTAGTGCAGTAATGGGGAATAGCATTGGAGAATTTGTAGCTGCCTGTATTGCAGGCGTTTTCCCACTCGAAAGTGGTTTGAAATGGATTGCACAACGCGAAGGGATGCTTCGGGATCTCAATCATTCGGCATCCATTCAAGCGGTATTTGCGGCGGAAGATCGAGTAATCGCACAGTTATTTACCCAGACGGCTGACCACAAGCCGACTCTGCCAATGGTGTTTGATCGTGCCCTGGACACTCAGGACACAGGGGACGTGTTTGCCAAAATGGAGCATCCATTAGAACTCCAAACAGGCTTAAGTGGATTGCAAACCCTCGGCTGTCAAACCATTGTCGAAATTGGTCTGCAAGAGTGCCACAACCATCGGGTCGAATGGCTGGCACAAGACACCATGCACCATTGGATTGGTGGCCTCAACGCTACGCATCAGGATTGGCAGACTTTACTAGAGGGGCTTCAGAGCCTTTACCACCTCGGATATCCCATCTATTGGGCGGAAGTGGATGGACCCTATGGCCAACGCCTGAGCACGTTGCCGACATACCCCTTTGAACGACGACGGTTCTGGCTGAGCCCTTCTCTTGAAAAGATATCAACGACACGGGTACAAAATATAGGACAACCCCAAAATACTGGCATAAATGGCTCTGCCCAGCCTGATGAGGGATCGTTGGAAACGCTACTGTATCAGGTGGAATGGGAGCCCCAGCCTTTACCCTCCATTGTCTCTACCATTGTCACTTCTCTCAATCGCCAATGGCTTGTGTTTGCAGATGCTCACGGTTTTGCAACCCAACTCACACAAATACTGGCAGTCCAAGGCGAGCATTGTATTGTGGTGCATCCTGGCGATCACTTTGCCTGTCTGGACGAACAGAACTATATTGTCAATCCGCAGCAACCAGATGACTTTAAATCACTACTGCAAACCCTAGCGCAACAGCCAAACACAACCCTTCATGGCGTAATTCATCTCTGGGGCGTTTCTGTCTACACCCCAGCCACCCCAGCCATCTCAGACATTGCCGCCGCACAGGTCGTCGGATGTGGGAGTGTCCTCCATCTCACCCAAGCCCTGAGCCATCACCGCAGTCAATTGAGTCCTCGTCTCTGGCTTATCACGCGAGGAACACAGTCGATTGATCCTGCTCAAGGCATAATCTGTCCAGAGCACACCGCCCTTTGGGGACTGGGGAGCACCATCGCCTTGGAACATCCCGAACTGTGCTGTACACGAATAGATCTTGATCCGTTAACGTCGCCTGCCGATATTTCCCTCTGGCTTCAGGATTTATTACAGCCGACGGACGAAACGCAAATTGCTTATCGAGGGCAACAGCGCTACATTGCCCGTTTGGTTCAAGCTGCTACAACGGCGAGCACCACCGCCCAGGGAACACAATCGGGCCTCCAAAACACGATTCAAGCCGAAGGTACCTATTTAATCACTGGCGGTTTAGGGGCCTTAGGTCTGCAAGTGGCACAGCACCTGACAGATTTAGGTGCCAAATACTTAGTGCTGACCAGTTACAGTTCCCCCTCACCGCAAGCTCAAGCGGTAATTGACCGTCTGAAAGCGCTTGATGTAACCGTTCAGACGTGGACAGGCGATATCTCCTGTGAAACGGTCGTAGAGACTCTATTGACGCATATTGATATCCAGATGCCCCCGTTGCGAGGCATTGTTCACGCCGCAGGAATTTTAGACGACAGTACAATCCAAAATTTAACCTGGAACTGCTTTAATGCTGTTCTTGCTCCCAAAGTTTTGGGAGCCTGGATCTTACATTGCTTAACGGTAACGAAACCCTTAGATTTCTTTGTCTGTTTCTCCTCCGCTGCCGCTTTGCTTGGCGCACCTGGACAAGCCAATTATGCAGCGGCAAATTCATTCTTAGATGGGTTAGCCCATTATCGCCGTTCTTTAGGGCTAGCGGGGCTGAGCATCAACTGGGGGCCATGGAACGCGGAGGGTATGGCAACACAACACTCTGAAAACTTACTCCAAGCCTTCGAGAGTCAAGGAATTTACCCCTTAGACCCAGCGATCGCCCTGGATGCCTTTGCGTCCCTTGTAAGGCAAACTCAGCCTCAGACTGGAGTGTTGTCATTGGACTGGGCTCAATTCCGTGACAGGCTACCCCCAGGACTTAACCTTCCTTTTCTGGAACGCGTCATGCCAGCTCAAGCGATCACCTTTGCACCTGCATCGGCTCTGCGGATTCAGCTTCAAGGGCTATCTAACGAGGATCGCCGCGCAACACTCATTCAATACTTACAACAACAAATTGCCAAAACTTTGAACTTAGAGAGTTCTAGCCAAATTGAACCCAGACAACGCTTTTTCGACATGGGGCTTGACTCTCTCATCACTCTAGAACTCAAACACACCCTCGAACGTGACCTCAATTGTGCGCTGCCGACAACGGTGTTATTTGACTATCCCACCCTTGACGCACTGGTTGATTACCTATTAACTGCGCTAGAGAAACCCAAGATTACCACTGCTCCTCTCTCAGATTCACAAACCGCAAATTTAGAGCTATCGTCCCAGGCCAACATCGCCTTTTCGAAGGTCATATCGGCTGAACTGATTACTGGTTTATCAGAGGCAGAAGCCGAAACACTGTTACTTCAAGAACTTGCAACTCTAAATTACTAGTGCCGCCTCTACTCCTGATAACCTATAAATTCCAATGAGGATCTAACTTTCCTAGTCTTCAGACTGGAAAATCTCATCAATAGAGGTTATCGTCTCTATCAATCCTAAGTTTAGTTATTACTGCTCAAGCGTCGAATTTCATGGATGTCGTCCCCCTGTCAACCCTATCTCCTACTAAGCGTGCGCTTTTAGCGATTCAAGACTTAAAGTCTAAGTTACTAGAAGCAGAACGTACCTCAAAAGTTCCGCAGCGGGATGACATTGCCATTGTTGGATTAGGGTGTCGATTCCCAAAAGCTGACAACCCAGACGTCTTTTGGAACTTGCTACGGAATGAGATAGATGCGATCACAGAAATTCCCAGTACGCGTTGGGCTAAAGATGCATTCCACGACTTAAATCCTGATGCCAAGGGGAAAATTTATTCACCCTACGGTGGCTTTGTAGACGGCGTCGACGAATTTGACCCCCAGTTTTTCAATATTTCGCCCCGAGAAGCCCGTTCCTTAGACCCGCAACAACGTCTGCTGTTAGAGGTGAGTTGGGAAGCCCTAGAACACGCCAATCAAGTTCCAGAAAGACTCTTTAAAGCAAACGCTGGCGTATTTGTAGGCATTGGAACCAGTGACTATGCCTTACGCACTGTCAAAACCCTGCAAACGGATCTGGATGCTTACTTTGGCACAGGCAATGCTTTAAGTGTGGCGGCAGGACGCATTTCTTACCTTTTGGGCCTAACTGGGCCTGCGATCGCCGTTGATACAGCCTGCTCTTCATCACTGGTGGCGGTACATTTAGCCTGTAAAAGTTTGCAGCAAGGGGAATGTAACCTTGCCCTTGCGGGTGGGGTGAATCTGATTCTGGCACCGGAAAATTCAATCTCGCTCTCCAAGGCGCGGATGCTATCACCAGACGGACGCTGCAAAACCTTTGATGAACAGGCCAATGGCTATGTACGCGGAGAAGGTTGCGGAGTAGTCGTTCTCAAGCGGTTAAAGGATGCGATCGCCGATGGAGACAACGTATTGGCGGTGATTCGAGGTTCAGCCGTTAACCAAGACGGCCCCAGTGGCGGGTTGACCGTTCCCAATGGACCTGCGCAACAGGCTGTGATCCACCAAGCCTTGGTCGATTCAGGGGTGGAGCCCCATCAGGTGCAGTATGTGGAAGCCCACGGTACCGGAACCGCGTTGGGAGATCCCATCGAAGTTCAGGCTTTGGCCGCTGTCTACGGCAAAAATCGGCCTCAAAATGCGCCGCTACGAGTGGGAACAGTCAAAACCAATATTGGGCACCTGGAAGCAGCAGCGGGTATTGCAGGCTTAATTAAGCTAGTGCTCTGCCTTAAGCACCAAGAAATTCCGGCTAATCTGCACTTTCAAACGCCCAGTTCTAAAATTCCTTGGGCAGATTTACCCATCACCATTGCGACGCAGCGCACCCCTTGGCCTAGCGGTGAACGCCCTCGGATTGCGGGATTGAGTTCCTTTGGGTTTTCAGGCACCAATGCCCACCTCATTGTTCAAGAAGCGATTGTTGATCCAATTTCGAGCCCTGAGGCCAAGCCACACTGCCCAGCACAGGTACTCACCCTTTCAACGCGATCGCAACCTGCCCTGAAAACCCTCGTCAGCCGCTACGCAGAGTTTTTAGATGAAAATCCAGATCTGGCGATTCAGGATATTTGCTTTACCGCCAATACCTATCGTTCTCGCTTTAAACATCGCCTGTCCTTTACAGCCGCATCGCAAGAAGACCTTCAGGCCCAGCTTAAAAACTGGAAAGATGAGGCAACACCCTCCAACACAACACCTGCCAAAATTGCATTCGTTTTTACGGGGCAAGGTTCGCAGTATTCCGGGATGGGGCAACAACTGTACCAAACCCAGCCACTGTTCCGCGTAATCCTTGACCGTTGTGCCGAAATTCTCAAGCCTTGGCTGGATGTTCCCTTATTGGAACTGCTTTACCCTAGTCTCTACCCATCTAATCTGCCCCAAAATTGCCTCGACGCGACTCGTTACACCCAACCCGCACTGTTTGCTGTAGAGTATGCCCTTGCTCAACTGTGGCTCAGTTGGGGCATTCGTCCAGAGGGGCTGATGGGTCATAGTTTAGGCGAGTATGTGGCTGCCTGTATTGCAGGGGTATTCAGTCTAGAAGATGGGCTTGCCCTGATTGCCCAGCGATCGCAACTAATGGACAAGCTGCCGCGCAATGGCGCAATGGCCGCAGTACTTGCAGATGAGAAAACGGTACGGGAGGCAATTTCACCCTACGCCACACAGGTGAGCATTGCTGCGTTCAATGGCCCAACCAACATCGTGATTTCTGGCGAGAAAACTGCGATCGCTGCCGTGGTTGCCGCCTTAGAGCAGCAGCAGATCAAGGTGCATTCCTTGGCTGTATCCCATGCTTTCCACTCCGCCTTGATGGAACCAATGCTGGCGGAGTTTGCACAAGTGACCCAGGCCATTACCTACAATCCGCCGCAAATCCCTATCATTTCTAACTACACGGGCCAACCCATCGGTGCAGAAATTGCCACTGCTGACTATTGGGTACAACACCTGCGGCACCCCGTTCAGTTCGCCCAATCTACTGCCCAGCTTTTGGCCCAATACAATACCGTCGTTGAGATTGGCCCTAAATCCGTCCTCTTGGGGATGATAGGTCGCATTGCGCCAACCCTTAGCCCAGTTCCAAGTTGGGCAGGACTTCCTAGCCTGCGGGGAGAGCTAGACGACTGGAGCGTTTTGATGTCTAGCCTAGGCAAGCTATTTGTTCAGGGCATTGATGCCAATTGGAGTGCGGTATATGCTCCCTTTAGACCCCAGCGCATTACTGGACTACCCACCTATCCCTTCCAGCGTCAGCGCTACTGGTTTGCAGAAGAAGCTCGGTCTGTCTCCATTGAACCCATGCCCACGTCGGTGCAAGTCTCTCCACCAACTTCTACTACGATGCCCTTCGACCCTTCCTTATCCGTTGGACAGATGGCTGGCACAGAAGATCGGCGATCACATATCCTTGCCTTTCTACAGCAGGAAGTGGGAGCCAGCCTGGTCGGGGAAGGGATGCAGGTAGACCCAGACGCGACCTTTCTAGAACTGGGTGCGGATTCGATTAACTTAGCGCAAACCATTGAAATTTTAGATAAGACCTTCGGAGTGAAGGTCACAATGCGCCAAATTTTTGAAGAGCTCACCACTCTCAATGACTTAGCCTCCTACCTGGATGCAGCCTTGCCCGACCATTGGGTGATGCCTGGGGCAGAGCCACCGTCCCTCGCACCTAGTGTTACATCCAGCGAAGTAACGGCTTCGGCTGACCCATTGATGGCACCCATGCAGCAATTACAGCAACTGACCTCTAGTATGGGCAACACATCCGTGGAGCGGATTCTTCAAGAACAACTGGCGGTCTTGCACAGCATCATGAGTCAGCAGATCGATTTGATGCGCCAGCAACCCATCACAGCAGCACCACAAACCTTTGCACACGAGGCTTCACAGAGTGCTGCGGCCAATAGCAATAACGTTTCAAGCGCTCAGGGCCAGCATGAACATCCCAACGCTCAGCAACGCCCCGCAGGTGTAAATCTTACCGCCACACCCTCCAGCACCCAGCGGCGCAAACCATTAACCATTCAGCCTCAACCTGATCGGAAAGACAATCTGCCGTTGTCGGTTGCCCAGAAACAGATGTGGTGGGTGGAGCGATGGGCTCACGACCATAATGTTTATCTCATTCCAGCAGCGGTTCAGGTCCAAGGCAGTATTAATCTTGCAGCGCTAGAGCAAAGTCTTAATGCAGTGATTGCGCGCCATGAGAGTTTACGAACTTCGTTCCATGTCCTAGAGGGACAACCCATCCAGCAAGTCCATCCCCATCGCACGCTTCAACTCGAAGTGAAACCGATGAATGGATTGCCTGAACTATCTGACATTCAACGGTGTGTCACGCAACTTTGCAAGCCTTTATTTAATTTGGAAACCGATCTGCTACTCAGGACTCAGGTGTTGAGCTGGGGCGATCGCCACCATGTGCTTTTGCTCGTCTTGCACCATCTCGTTGGGGATGGTTGGTCGATGGGTGTTCTGATTCGGGAAATGCTGGCGCTTTATCCGGCCTTCTGTGAAGGGACTACAAGAGAGCTACCGCCTCTAGCTATCCAGTACGGAGATTTTGCCCTTTGGGAAGGTCAGTCTGTCCCCTATGAACGCCAACAGATCAATCTAGCCTTTTGGCAAACGCTCCTCCAAGATGCCCCCGTTCAGCTCACATTGCCCACAGACTACCCACGGCCTGTTCAGGCTACGTTTAGAGGCCAAACCCATCACCAAGTGTTTCCGCTTGAGTTGAGCGAAGCCTTAAAACGCAGTAGCCAATCGGCAGGGGTAACGCTCTTTATGCTGCTATTGGGGGCCTATAGCATTCTCCTCCAACGCTATAGTGGCCAGACGGATCTGCTCATTGGCTCGACCTTTGCCAAACGCCAGTGGCCTGAAACCCAGCCGCTTATTGGTTTGTTGCTTAACACACTCCTGTTTCGGATTGATACCTCCGGCAATCCTACAGGTGAAGAACTGCTAGAGCGAGTGAAGCAAGTCGCCTTAGATGCCTTTGCCCATCCAGAAATCCCCTTTGAGGAGTTAGCAAGAACACTAACCGGGCAAGATCGGCGAACCGAATGGTTCCAGACGATGTTTATTTTGCAGAGTACGCCCCAGCCTAAACTGTCATTGCCCGACGTAGAACTCTCCTTACTGAGCGTTCATGGCAACAGCGCCAAGTGCGATCTATCACTGTGGATGATTGAAACCCCCGATGGACTACGGGCGGAGTGGGAATATAACTGCAACTTATTTGAAGCGGCCACCCTTGAGCGGATGGCCGAACAATATCAGCAGATTCTAGGGGCAATGGTACAAAGTCTGGATCAGCCGTTAACCCAACTGATGCAGTTATCAGCCAGCGAAGGTACCCGCTTAGCGCAACGCACTCAAACACCACCCCATTGCCAAAGTGTTCTGCAACCCGTCTTTAAGGAGTTTGAAGACCAAGTCCAACAAACTCCCCAAGCGATCGCCCTAGAGCATGACAGCACCCGTTGGACTTATCTCACCCTCAACGAAACCGCCAATCGCATTGCCCATACCCTGCGATCGCAAGGTGTATCCACTGAAGATCTAGTTGGCGTTTGCCTCCCCCGCAGTCTGGAATTAATTGCGACCTTGCTGGGGATTTTGAAAGCTGGCGCAACCTACATTCCCCTCGACCCAACGTATCCCCGTGAGCGGCTGCACCACATGCTTGAAGATGCGCAAGTGACCGCACTGGTCACTTCGCAAGATCTGCAACATACCCTTCAGCTTGATGCGCCGATCATCGTAGACATCGGCGATTCTGCCATTACTCAGCAGCCCACTTCCAACCCAAACGTTACGGTTTCACTGGCCCAGAGCGCTTATATCATTTACACCTCTGGCTCTACAGGCAAACCCAAGGGAACCTTGCTCAACCACAAAGGACTCGCCAATTTTGTGCGGGAGGCGATCGCCCAGTATGGATTCTGCCAGCAGGATCGGGTATTACAGTTTGCTTCTATTAGCTTTGATGCCGCTGTGGAGGAAATCTACTGCACCCTTTGCAGCGGAGGCACCC
Source organism: Stenomitos sp. (assembly GCA_036704065.1). Taxonomy (GTDB): domain Bacteria; phylum Cyanobacteriota; class Cyanobacteriia; order Thermosynechococcales; family Thermosynechococcaceae; genus JAAURS01. The sequence goes on along the minus strand of DATNQK010000286.1, from coordinate 3,289 downwards.
TCGTCTTACGGTCAGACGACATGCTGTCTAGTAGCCTTACCTTCTGTCAAAGCATTGCCGCTCAAGGCTTGACTGTCCTGGACTTGCCCACTGCCTTTTGGCATCGCCTCACCCAAGACCTTGCCCAAGGCATTGCCACCTTACCCGATAGCCTACGTTTAGTGATTATTGGCGGAGAAAGGGTGTTGCCCCAAACCATCCAACTTTGGCAGCAGATTACACAACACCAACCCATCCGACTGCTCAATACCTACGGCCCCACAGAAGCAACTGTGGTGGCAACATCCTACGAACTCACACCCCAAACCCAGATTTTGCCTGGCATGGATGTGCCCATTGGCAAACCGTTGGGCAATGTCCAAGTTTATGTATTAGATGCTGATCAACAGCAAGTTCCTCTGGGCGTGCCTGGGGAACTCTACCTCGGCGGCGATGGGTTAGCAGACGGATATCTCAACCGTCCCGAACTCACGAATGCATGTTTTATCCCTCATCCGTTCCAGCCCACAGGCAAGTTGTATAAAACGGGCGATCGCGTGCGGATGTTGGCCACAGGCGATCTGGTCTATCTAGGGCGAATGGACGATCAGGTCAAAGTGCGTGGCTTCCGTGTGGAGTTGGGTGAAATCGAACGGACACTCCAATCTCATCCGGCTGTGCGCGAAAGTGCGGTGATTGCCCAGACCGATGCCCAAAACATTGTGCAACTGATTGCCTATGTGGTGCCCGAAGGAACGCAACTGGATACCAACGATCTACGGTTTTTCTTGAAAACACAATTGCCCGATTATATGGTGCCTGCTCTTATGATGAGCGTGGCATCCATTCCCCTCACACCCACAGGCAAGTTGGATCGGCGATCGCTCCCCCAACCGAAGGCCACCGATTGGACTGCTTCCGATTCCTATGTAGCACCCCGCACGTCCGTCGAAGCAGCGCTCACGTTCATGGTGGCGGAAGTCTTGGGACTAGAACGGATTGGAATTTACGATAATTTCTTTACGCTCGGCGGACATTCCCTTTCTGCCATGCAGGTGCTGACACGAATCCGCACGATGTTTGGCAAAGACGTGACTTTGCGATCGCTCTTTAGCGACCCCACTATCGCCGCCCTTGCAACCCAACTCGAGCAAACTTCAGTCCCTGATCAAAGACCAGAAACAGAAGCGATTACTATCGTTGATCGCAGTCAACCCCTTGCACTCTCCTTCGCTCAAGAACGGTTGTGGTTCTTATATCAATTTGAAGGCATCAGTGCCACCTATAATTTGCCCTTCGCTTTGCGATTGCGGGGTCAAATCAACCTCGCGGCGATGGAACAGTCCTTAAATGCAATTGTTGAGCGCCATGAATCGTTACGCACAACGTTTGCGCAACGCACTGAACAAAGCATTCAGATCGTCCATCCTGCGGTTGCGCTCCATATTCCGGTGGTGGATGGCGAAGGGTGTGATGAAAGGTGGATACAAGAGCAGATTCACCAGGAATCTCGCCGCTGCTTTGATCTCGAAGCAGGGCCATTGCTACGTCTGACCCTGTTGCGCCTCTCTGCCGATGAGCATGTTTTGCTTGTAACCATGCACCACATCATTTCGGATGCCTGGTCGATTGGGGTATTTGTGCAAGAAATCATGGCGCACTACCCTAGCTTTTGCAACGCTCAAACCCCCAAACTTGCCTCCTTACCCATTCAGTACGCGGACTATGCGGCATGGCAACGCCAGCAACAGCAAAACGCTGACTTCCAACAGCGACTAGAAACATGGGTGCAGCAATTTGTCGATGCTCCCCCCTTGCTAGAACTACCCACAGATCGACCTCGTCCTGCCGTTCAAACCTTTCAAGGGGGCCTGATCCGTACAGAACTTCCTCGGGATCTCACCCAAGCTTTAAAGCGCTTCAGTCAACAGCACCAAAAAACGCTGTTTATGACCTTAATTGGGGCATTTGTAACCCTCTTACATCGCTATAGCCGCCAAGATGATTTGGTGGTGGGTACGCCTATTGCAGGTCGCACTCATCCTGACTTGGAGCGATTGATCGGGTTCTTTATCAATACCTTGCCCTTGCGCTTCAAGATTGATTCAGATGCGGCTTTCACAACCTTTTTAGATCAGGTACAGACCCAAACCTTAGATGCCTTTGCCAACCAAGACATTCCCTTTGGTCAATTAATTGAACGGTTGCCCTTGACTCGGGATCTCAGCTATTTACCTCTGTGCCAAACCCTGTTTGTGTTGCAAAACGCACCATCGGAAACACTCCAACTGCCTGATTTAACGCTAGAGCCGATACCCACCCATAGCGGTGTGTCGCGGTTTGACCTCACACTGTCAATATCTGAAGTGGGCGATCGCCTGATAGCGGAATGGGAATACAACAGCGATTTGTTTGACCCTTCCACCATCGAACGAATGGCAGCGCAATTTGAGGTTCTGCTGACCTCTCTAACAACCAACCCCCAACAATCCATCGCCACCCTGCCCCTATTAAGTGCAGCGGAACGCCAAATGTTGCTGGTGGAGTGGAATCAAACCCACAGGGATCTTCCTATCCGTTGCATTCATCACTGGATTGAAGATCAAGTTCTGAAAACTCCCAGTGCGATCGCCCTTGAATTTGATGACGCACAGCTCACTTACCAAGAATTGAATACTCAAGCCAATCAACTGGCCCATTACCTGCAAAGTCTTGGAGTGCGGCCGAATTCTTTAGTCGGGATATGCCTGCCTCAGTCTCCTGAGCGCATCATTTGTATGTTGGCAGTTTGGAAGGCGGGAGGAGCCTATATTCCCTTAGATCCAACCTATCCCCAAACTCGGTTGGACTACATGCTTAGGGATGCCCAAATTCCATTTTTAATCCTCCAAACCGGACTCGAAACACGATTTACAACGCTGGACGATTCAGTCCAGTGTCTCAAACTCGATGCGATCGCCCCGCAGTTCTTGCAGTTGCCCAGCGATAACCCCCAGGCAAAAACAACACCCACTGATTTGGCCTATGTGATTTATACCTCCGGCTCCACCGGACAACCGAAGGGGGTCATGATTGAGCACAAAGGTTTAGGGAATCTCGCATTTGCACAGATTGAGGCATTCCAGGTCACACCTCAAAGCCGCGTATTGCAGATGGCCTCCTTCAGCTTTGATGCCTCAGTTTCCAAAATCTTGATGGCGCTGTGTTCCGGTGCCAGACTGTGCTTGGGCAGTGTAGAGGCATTGGTTGAAACCCAGATGGCTCCGCTGATTCAGCGCAATGCGATTACCCATATCACCATGCCGCCTTC
>DATNQK010000285.1:0-1569 GCA_036704065.1 Stenomitos sp. | reverse complement strand
CGCATGGGCTCAATCGTTTCTTTTAATCAGTGTATGCAAAAAAACGCGACCCTGCTTCAAGGCTAAATCAAGCCTTGAAAACGAGACCACACCATGCCCCAGAACCAGTTGGCGTAAAGCCATGTTTAGTCGGGGCTGATGGGAGAAGGTAACGGTGAGGGAGCAGTGCTTGGGGTAACGGCAGAGTTACTTGAGGCAACCGCAGAGGTACTTGGGCTAACGGCAGAAGTACTAGGGGTAACCACAGAAGTGCTAGACGCGGGGCTTGTAGAGGGACGTTGACTCAACGCCTGGTAGGTTACCTTTGAGATTTGACGAATCAATTCTTGGGCTCTGGAGTCGTTGTGGGGGCGTTGCACCATCACAGTGGCCACATATCGCTGGCCATTGGGCATGTCAATTAATCCTGCATCGCCGACGATAGAACCGATATCTCCAGTTTTGTGAGCAATGGTTGCACCTTCACCCAACCCCGGCGGTAGCAATGTATTGGTAATGGTGTGTCGCAGAATGTCTAAAGCGCGATCGCGGCTATGAGGGGTTAGCAACTCACCCTGGCTGATCTTTAACATTAAAGTGGATAAATCCTTAGGGCTGATTGTATTGGTACCCTGCAAATCTGGTAAAGGATTACGCAGCACTGTTTGCGTTAGGCCCCACAGCTTAAACCGTTGATTAAGCTGTGCTGCACCACCCAGCCGATCAATGATCATGTTGGTGGCTGTATTATCACTGATGGTAATCATCTTATCCGCCGTTTCGAGGGCACTAAACTTAGTGCCAGGGGATTGATACTGCATGTCGCCTGATTCAGAGGCGATCAAATCTTTCCGCATTGTGAGCTGCTCATCCAGCCGGATTTTGCCTGCATCGACATCTTGGAAAAAAGCAATGAAGATGGGCAGCTTAATGGTGCTGGCGGCTGAAAAGCTCTTGTCGCCGTTTATATCTAAATAGGCCCCATTGTCTGGGTTATAGAAAAACATGCCAGGTAGTAAGCCAGATTGCGCTGCGGCTAGGGCTTGAACTTGAGCCTTTGCCTCCTTCAGTTCTTTGGAAGGTACTAAGACCGGAGCCGTTGCGACTGTGCTGCGAACAGTATTGGCGATCGCATCAGCTCCCATTTCTGCATTAGGTGTCGCTTCTCCCAGTTGGCGACGACTGCTTGCTAAGGTGCCAGGGTGAGGTGCGGGGTGCAAAATCGCAATTAATGTTCCGGCCAGTGCAGAAACGCCAAGCCCAAACAAACCTAACCTCAAGCAAGAGCGGATCAAATGGAGACGAACCTGCTGAGGCGTGCGAGGTCGTGTGGAGACTGTGGTATTCCGTTGAATCCCTTGACGCTGCGTTCGAGGTGCATGTCTTAGGAGTTGACTATTGCGCTGCCGATCTAGATTGAGAACGGGGAGCGTGTTTGTCCCGTTGGCAGACACTGCCATTGTTGAAGATAAGAGTTGATGCCGCGCTTTTACCCTTTGCCGTTGAGGAGCTTGAGACATTAGGGATTGCGCAGAGGAATTGCGCTTGCTTTGACCTGCTTGACGCATCTGAGCTGCTCGACGCCGTTGC
>DATNQK010000284.1:0-4951 GCA_036704065.1 Stenomitos sp. | reverse complement strand
GATCGTGAAGTGAAAGACATCGCGTAGTAACTCCAATACTTCTTTCAAGGAGCTATGGCAGACCAAGACGAGGGACACAATGAGTTAAAACAGTAAGCCTTTGGTTATAGGCAAAGTGAAGAGAACTTGGTCGTCGGGGATTGACGCCTTGAAGGATTCGTCCAATGCCACTTTCGCCTTTTGCGAACAAACTTACGACTGACCTGATATTCCTTGGCGAGATAGGTAATAGATTTCGTCTTGGACAGGGCCTCAATTACTATTTTTGACGAGCCTCTGGTCGTAGTGTAGTGGCAATCGAGGATGGTGAATTCGTGCTAGCAGTTTGAAGTTAAGGGGAATCACAAGCCATGAGTATCCCTGTTGAATAGCACTCAATGCAACTCTCATGGAATCCACATAGGACTGAGGTTTTCCGAAAAACTGGTACTCGATTTTGCACCAAGCCCATCTTTTTTTGTCGGACCTTACCTGAGAGTAATGCTCTATAAAGCTTTCAAGCCTCGTTATTCCCCTCCTCAGGTATGGCCTAGGAAAGATGCGCCGTCACTGTTCTTGGTGTAGGAGATAGGGGGCACTCACCGCCGCGATTTCTTCAAAGCAAAACTGATGGACAAGGGTTTCTAGTGCTTGGACAAGGGGAAGTTGGGTTGCTGGAATGTGTTCGAGTAAACGACCTATCGCCTTACCATCTGCTTTCCTCGCCGTTGCATGTAATTGGGCGATCCAGTCGAGGGGCATGGCGGCAAGATGGTCGGCGGCCACCCGAAGCGGATCAGCGAGTGTGCTATTTGCAACCGTTTCCTGACCAAACTCCTCAGATGTAGGCGTAGAGTCAGGGACAAAGTTGTATTGTGCCCCCAGGTGCTCAGCAATTTTGGCGAAGATGGTTTCGCTGCGAAAGGGTTTGCGGACAAAGTCGTCGCATCCAGCAGCGAGGGCAACCGTGCGATCTTCTTCAAAGGCGCTGCTGGAGAGGGCAATAATGACGGGTGGTGCCGAACCAACCGTTGTCTTCATGTGCTTAATGTATTGTGTTGCTTCGTATCCGTCTACAACGGGCATGCGCATATCCATCCAAATCAGATGGGGCATCCAGCGATCGCAAAGGGTGATCGCCGCTGCACCATCGCTGGCTTCTTGCACCTCAAACCCGACGGGCACTAATAATTCCCGTAATAACTGGCGATTTTCTGGCTTATCTTCGGCAATTAAAATCCGATACTGAGGTTGTCCGCTGGCAAGACTGAGGATTTGACGCTGAGGGGCGATTGCGAAGTCCACAGCAGCCTCCACAACCTGAACTGGGATCTGGAACTGAAATGTACTCCCTCCGCCTATGCGGCTCTCGACTTGCATATCGCCGCCCATTAAGTGCACAAATTCGCGGCTAATTGGGAGCCCCAAACCTGTCCCTTCTTGGGCCTTTTGGCCTGCCTCGGCTTGGACAAACGGGTCAAAGAGCGTTTGCAACTCTTGAGCAGAAATGCCAGGGCCAGTATCTTGAACTGTAAATTGTAAGCGTACAGTGTGTGTGTGGTTCGGCTCCAGTGCTGCCGCTTCAACTTGCAGACAAACTCGTCCCTGTTGCGTGAATTTAATTGCATTGCCCAACAAATTCAATAAAACCTGTCGCAGCTTGCCTTCATCAGTACAGATGTGTGTGGGCAAATTGGGTGCCCGTTGTAACTCCAGGATTAACCCCTTCGCTTCAGCCTTAACTTGGAACATTTGCTGTAGACCATCTAGCAATCCAGAGAAGTCGAATGCTGTGATGTGTAGCTCAGTGCGCCCCGCCTCAATCTTGGAAATTTCCAACACATCGTTAATTAATGCCAGCAGATGTTCGCCGCTGCGCCCGATGGTTTCCAAATAGCCTTGCTGGGGTGGCGTAAGGGAACTGCTGCGCTCCATGAGTTGGGCAAAGCCTAGGATGATGTTCAAAGGCGTTCGCAACTCATGACTCATGTGGGAGAGAAACTGACTCTTGGTGCGATTGGCGGCTTCGGCTTTTGCCTTGGCCGCTTCCGCTTCCTTTGTGCTTTTGGCCAATTGTGCAGTGCGTTGGGTCACGGCTTGCGCTAGGATTTGCTCGCGGGCTTCCACTTCTTGGGCCATCTGTTGAAAAGCGCGGGTTAATTGGCCTGGTTCGTCGGGTCTGCTGGCGATGGCAGATAACTGTGGTCCTTTGAGGGCGGCTAGGGTTGTTGCAGCAGCGGGAACAGGATTGGCTTGGCGTTGCGAACTGGCATTGGCGAAGGTGGAAGCTAACTTCGTGAGGAGGTTGAGGGGGCGAATCACGCGTTGTCGTAGCAAGCGATTGATCAGGCCAACTGCTAAGGCAAACACAACACTAAAAATCCCCATCACTAAGATGAACGATTGGCGACCATGGTCGAAAACTTCGTCTGCTGGGACATAGACGGTTTGGGCAGCTACGATGTCATTGAGGTGCCAACCAAATCCACCTGTGGAGCCGTACCTCGCAATTAAGCTCTGGGGTGCGAGGGCGGGTTGACTGTGACAACGCAGGCAACTTTGCTGCTGTACGGCCAAGGGTTGTGCAATATAGAACAGCTTGCGTCCGTTCACAGTCCGGTAGCCATAGAGCTGGTTGCGCTGTGGGTTTTGCTGAAATTGCCGAATAAAATCGGCTTCAAAATCGTCGGCACGATCTCTGGGATTGGTGGGATTGAGGGTTGCTTCCTTATAGAAGAAGTTGCGGTAGTCGGGGTGATCGCGAAATTGCTCAAACACTTCTCGGGCCGAATAGGCGGGAACACTTTCAGGGGTGAATGGCGCCGTAGGGGTCAATTGCGATGCCAGCAACGGTTCGATGTGCTGGCTGGTATAGTCTCGCACGGCATCCATGGTCTGCATTAGCAGTTCAGCACGCAGGGTAATGTCTTCTTCCGCTTCTTTTTGTAACGTGCTCGAAAGGGCAATGCCGCTTAGCAACATACCGCCCGCAAACACAAGCGCGAGCAAGACGGTAAATTGGGTTCCTAACCTGTGCTTGCCAAACATGCTACCCTCTCCCTGACGTGCTAGCTGATGTTTCTGGTGTGCTATGCCTGATGCTTCGTTTCCGCCTGGCGATATTTTGATTGTCGATGATCGGCTCGACAACTTGCGCTTGTTGTCCGAGATGTTAACCCAACAGGGTTACAACGTTCGCTGTGTTAAAAGCGGGTCGGCAGCGCTGATGAGCATCCAAGCTCAGGTGCCTGATTTGATTTTGTTGGATATTAATATGCCGGGGATGACAGGATACGAGGTCTGCGAGACATTGCAAGCCAGTCCTCAAACCCAAACGATTCCTGTGGTCTTTATCAGTGCGTTGCAGGAAGGGTGGGATAAGGTCAGAGCGTTTGCCGCAGGTGGCAAGGATTACATTACCAAACCCTTTCAACTTGAAGAAGTATTAGCACGGGTGGAAAATCAGCTTGCGATTAGTCGATTGCAGCGGCAACTGATGCATGCGTTAGCCCAAGAACAAGCCCTCAATCGTCGCATTGAGGAGATGGCTGCCCTTGAGGAGCGCAATCGCATTGCTCGGGATATCCATGATTCTTTGGGCCATGCCTTGGTGGCCTTAAACATTCAAATGGAGACGGCATTGGCGCTATGGGCCACAGATGCATCCCATGCCTATCGTTGTTTGGCAGAGGCGAAACAGTTGGGTTCCGAAGCCTTGCAGGCAGTACGGCAGTCTGTGGCAGACATTCGTTTCGATCCATTGCAAGGCAAGTCCCTGACGCAGGCGATCGCCACCCTTACCCAATCCTTTACGCAAAATACGGGTATTGTCCCCACCTTAGAGATTGACCTTCCTCCTGATCTAGATGCGTCGGTCAACACTGCCATATATCGGGTTTTGCAAGAAGGGCTGACGAACATTTGCAAGTATGCGGCTGCCAATGCCGTGTGCATTCGTATCAGTAGCGATGCATCCCAGGTGGCGCTGCAGTTGGAAGATAACGGCAAAGGATTTTCCGTCCATCCCCTGCAAAGTGGTTTTGGCCTAAAGGGAATGCAAGAGCGGATTGCTGCGTTGGGTGGGACACTAGACATATCCAGTCGTCCAGGGGTGGGGTGCCAACTGCGGGCGACATTACCGAGATAAGCCGCATTATGATTGGCGTATTGTTGGTGGAAGATCAAGAAATTGTGCGACGTGGGCTCAAAACGCTGCTGGAGACCCAACCGGATTTGCATGTGGTGGGGGAAGCTGAGCAAGGCCAGCAAGCGGTGCAGCAGGTTGCCTTGTTATACGAGGCCCAGACACCACCCAATGTAATTTTGATGGATATTCGCATGCCCCTTATGGATGGGGTAGAAGCCACACGCGTTTTGTGTCAACAATACTCTGGTATTAAAATTCTGATCCTCACAACGTTCAACGATACTCAATATGTCAAAGAAGCCATTCGTTTTGGGGCCAAGGGATTCTTGTTGAAAGATACACCTGTCGCAGAACTGGCGGAGGCTATTCGTCGCGTGCATGAGGACTATACGCTGTTTGGCCCAGGCATTTTAGAAAAGATGATGGCAGAGAGCGTGGATACCCCAGCTCCTGCGTTGAAGCAACCCCCACCAGGATTGATGCAGCTCACAGTACGAGAGCGCGAGGTGTTGCGTCTGATTGCAGCGGGGGCCAGCAATCGTGAAATAGCCCAAACGCTGTTTTTATCAGAAGGTACGGTGCGCAACCATATTACGCATATTCTGACGCGCTTGAATGTACGTGATCGCACTCAGGCGGCGATTTTAGCCAATGATTTTATGGAATGCTTAAATCGTCCTAATGCCTAGTAGTCTGCCAAAGAAAGTCTGCCTAGTAACCCTGCTCTAATTTTGGGTAAAGATGCTCTAACCTAATCCGCGCATCTGCACTCGAAAATCTCCAATTGACTCTCGCTTTTTGAGCGTTGCGTTCATCTTGCCAAGC
>DATNQK010000283.1:0-9519 GCA_036704065.1 Stenomitos sp. | reverse complement strand
GCTTGGCAAGATGAACGCAACGCTCAAAAAGCGAGAGTCAATTGGAGATTTTCGAGTGCAGATGCGCGGATTAGGTTAGAGCATCTTTACCCAAAATTAGAGCAGGGTTACTAGGCAGACTTTCTTTGGCAGACTACTAGGTAGTGGCCAAAAAAGTGTCGAGTTTCTTAGGATTTTTGTCGCCGAGCCCCCACAAAGTGCGCAATGAAGTTTTTTGTTCCGGTGCTGTTAGCTAATTGGATTTTCGGGATTTCATGATCGGTATCTAGCTGGCATAAATGATCGCAGGAACTCGTTTGTAAGCAGGAGTGCCAGATCGAGGATCAACTTCTGCACTAAAAATTTGATTCACTTCCGGGTAAAACATGACGGCTGCTCCTGGACGCACTGCACCATAGATCAATTCAACTTGCTCGAGCTTGCCTGCATTGCCTTGCACCGTCACACGTTGATGCTGCTTGAAGCCCACTTTGTCCGCATCAGTAGGGTGTATCAAAATGCAGTTGCGGTGTGGCATTCCTCGATATTTGTCTCCATCTTTGTAAACGACTGTATTGTGCTGGGAATAGCTTCGTCCGGTCATGATCATGACAACAATACTGGAAACGGATTCAGGAATGTTAAAAGCAGCGGGATCAGGCAACTTCAACTTTGGTAAAGGTGTCGCGAACATCTTTGCTTTACCAGATGGAGTGGGAAACTTGGGTTCTGTGATAATGCGACCTTGGATCGTAAATTCTTCTTTCGTTTCGTCAATTGTTGCCATCTTCGAGAATCCAGGCACCATTTCTGCAATCAATTGCCGAATATACTGCGGGTCACGAAGCTTACGCCATTCAACGGGGTAGGAACCATGCACCCGATGAGCCAATTCAGTGAGGAACTCAATCTCAGGGATTATGGCAGCATTCTTGAGATGTGTTTGGCCTGGACTATTCAATCGTACAAAGTTATTACCCGATTCCACGGTCGTTCGATACGGATTTTCAAAGCGGTTGAGGACTGGAATAATAATCGTATTTTGTTTTGCTAATCCATTGAAGTGACCGATATTGGGTTTGGTGGCTAAATAGATGACAGTTTCGATATTCGCGATCGCCTGCTTTGCCTGAGTTGAATTTGGATTTGCACCATAGAGATTGCCGCCTAGGCAAATCAACGTATCTACCTTGCCCTGTTCTGCTGCCTCAATTAAGGCACGAGTGTCGTATCCTTTCACCCCACTCAGCGACCGACCTAGTAATTTTTCTAGGGATTCTTGCAATCCCTCTTTGAGCTTTTGAGTCGTCACTCCCATCGAGCCAAATCCTTGTACATTCGAGTGTCCACGAACAGGCATCACACCTGCTCCCGCCCGCCCGATGTTGCCGGAAATCAATGCAGTGTTGACAATACTGAAAACGTTGTCTACCCCGTTCGCGTGTTGAGTAATGCCCATAGCCCAAGCAAATACGACTGATTTAGAAGTCCCAATCACCGTTGCTGCGGCTTCTAGTTCTGCCTGAGTCACGCCACAAGTGGAAGTAATTGTTCCCCAAGCCGTTGATCTAGCTTGTTCTAGAACTGCTTCTGCATCTTCAGTGTGTGCATCGAGAAAGGCGCGATCAACAAACCCTTGTTCAATCAATGCCTTTTGGATGCCAAGAAATACAGCTACATCGCTGCCTGGAATGGGTTGCAAATATAAAGAAGAAATGTCTGAACCTGGAATCAGTGACTTGATCGGAAAAGCAGGGGATCCAAACTTTACTAATCCGGTTTCCATCATGGGATTAATCACAATCACTTTGCCATTGCGCTCATCCCGCAGTTTGATCAACTCATTCATCAATCGGGGATGGTTGTAAGCTGAGTTTGCACCTGCTAGAACCACACAGTCTGCCTTTTTCAAGCTCTCTAAAGAGACTATCGAAGTTTTCGTACCCAGCATTTGCTGCAATGCAAATGTGGAAGGCGCATGACACAGATCCGAACAGTCTGCAAGATTATTTGATCCGAGTGCGCGCATCATCAACTGCAATAAAAATGCAGCTTCATTGGATGATCGACCCGAACTATAAGAAGCCACTCGTTGCGGTGCTTTGCGGAACCCAGCTTCAGCAATGGAGTAAATTTCTTCCCAACTAACCCGCTCATAGTGAGCGCTCCCTGCGCGTAGAATCACAGGATAGCTCCATCGGCCCAAGCGATCTGCTTGCATTGAGGATAGCTGCTGTAATTCGGTAATCGAATGCTGTGCGAAGAAATGGGGCTCAATTCCAGGCTTGATCTCTGCTGAGATTGCTTCGACACTCTTCATGCAACGCTGAAGCTTTTCGCCTTCCTCGTTCGTGAAGCCTCCTTTTTGTCCTCCAGTGCCCCATGAGCAAGACAAACATGCACTGTGATGAAACAAAGTTTGCCAGATCTTGGTGCCCTCAAGTGAGAGTGTTTTCTCTGCCCAGAACTGAATTACAGGCAATCCGCCGCCAATATCAAGTGCCTCCTCATTCTTATCATCATAGGGAGGCACAGGCTGAATATTCTGTGGATTTGAACTCATGACTCTGGGGTTGAATTAAGCGACTCTCGCAAAATATCCTGAATGTACCCTCAGAGGGGTAGACCTCAAGAGAGAGCAAAGCTTCTACCCATTGAAAGATTTAGCGATCTGGATTCTGATGCAGTTTTAGTAAATTGTACAAATTACAACAGATGAGCATGGCTGCTACTGAACCCATGAGATGTGCCACAAGGTTAGCTGCAGATAGCTAGAAGGTTTATTGAGACAGAAATTAAGACGATTTTAAGTTGGATAATATCATCCCAATCAAATTGATGCACGAGGCCGTCGAAGATGGCAGTTGTCAAGGTCAGTAAGGCGAACAGGTGGAGGTACAAGGCATGATCTTCCACTATGAGTCGAGCCCTTTGCCAATCTTCTGGATTAGGAGGTAGGTGGAGAGAAGATCATTTGTGACATCAACATTTCCCAGACAGATTGCCGTTATGTTTGACCTAGGCATTAAGGCATGAACGGTATAAGTGCTCGGACAAGCACCAATGGATCCAAGGGCTTGGTAATGTGTTGCTGATATCCGCTGTCGATGGCTTTTTGATAATCCCCTTCTCTAGCATAGGCAGTTAGGGCGATCGCTGGAACTAGTCCTCCTTTCTCAGGAGGTAATGCTCGAATCAGTTGGATGAGTTCGTAGCCATCGACCTCAGGCATTCCAACATCGCTAATGAGGAGATCAGGCTGAAACGAGTCGAGATGGATTAGCACTTCAGCCGCAGAGGTGACCATCAACACCTCTGCCCCATATTGTATCAGGAGGGTCGTTAAGAGTTCTCGCGCATCAGGATCATCATCGACCGCCAGGACTCGCATCCTGTTCAAGTCGAGATCATCGAGGGAGATAACCTCAGACAGAGGCTGCTCTACTGCCGAATCAAGGAGGGGGAGTTGCACCGTAAACGTAGCCCCCTGTCCCTCGCCTAGGCTATCAGCGCAGATGGTGCCGCCATGCGCCTCCACTAAGTGCCGCACAATTGCTAATCCTAAGCCCAATCCGCCATATTTACGAGTTGTCGAGGCATCTTCTTGCCGAAATGACTCAAAAATATGAGGCAGAAAATCGGGAGTGATGCCTTTGCCCGTATCGGTCACAGTGATTTGCGCTTGCTTCCCTTTGCCCGCTAAACGAATCTCAACCTGGCCTTTCGCAGGGGTAAACTTGATAGCATTCGACAGCAGGTTCCACATAATTTGCTGTAACCGAGCGGCATCTCCAGACACCTGTCCAATTTGAGGCAGCACTGAATAAATGCGAATTTCTTTCGCGACCGCTGCGGCGCTCACGCTCTCAATTGCAGCTTCAATTACAAATGCGAGGTCGACGGGGGCTGTACGCATACTGAGCTTCCCGCGCAGAATCTTTGCGACGTCGAGTAGGTCGTCGATCAGTTGCGTTTGAAGATTGACATTGCGCTCAATTGTTGCAAGTGCTGCAGCAGTTTTTGTCGCATCAAATTTGCGAGTTTGCAGCAGTTTTGTCCATCCTAGAATAGGATTGAGGGGCGATCGCAACTCGTGAGACAAGATGGCGAGAAACTCATCCTTAATGCGGTTTGCACGTTCTGCTTCGGCACGCGCAGCTTGTTCTTGCGCTAGCAAACGTTCTCGTTCCATTTCGGATTGCTTACGCTCGGTAATATCAGTATTAGTGCCAAACCAGCAGACAATTTTATTCTGCTGGTTTCGGATGGGAACTGCACGAGAGAGGAACCAACGATACTGTCCATCCTGTCCTCGAAGTGGAAAGGTATCTTCCCATAACTGACCCGCTTCAAAGCAGTGGCGGATGTGTTGAACCACACGCTCAACGTGATCGGGGTGATGAACTTTTTGCCATCCCCATCCCTGCATTTCTTCCAAGGTTGTACCTGTGTAATTAAACCACCGCTGGTTGTACCAGAAGACTTCGCCATTGGCACGTGCCATCCAGGCAAACTGGGACATATTATCGGCTAGCGTTCGAAAGCGTTCTTCACTTTCACGCAATGCTTCTTCAGATCGGATGCGATCAGTGATATCGCGGGAGGTTGCCAGTAGTTGAACAACTTGTCCTTCAGGGTTGAAAATGGGAGTCACAACCACATCCCACCATTTTGGCGTACCTTTTGCAGTGGGACGAAAGCTGTGAAATCGCGCGAGTTCTCCAGTCTGCGCAGTTCTAACAGCTGCCTCTACTGTCGCCCGAGTCTCCTCTTGCCATAAGCTAGCCCAAGTGACATTGAGGTAGAAACGTGCGTCATCAATCTCCATGAGGCACAATCCCCCTGGATTCATATACAGAATTTGCCCATCTAGATTGAGTAGTTTGATGCAATCGCTACTGCTTTCCAAGATGCGGCGGTTAAATGCCTCACTTTGTCGCAATGCTTCCTCTGCCACTTTGCGCTCAGTAATGTCCATTGAGAAACCAATCATGCCGATTGGCCTCTGATGTTCGTCTCGTAGAAGGGAGAGGGAGAGAAGTAGGTTGAATAGTTCGCCTGATTTACGTTGGGTGATGACTTCTACTTCGTGTTCTCCTTTCGACCTTAACGGTTCAATTACTTGGTGTATGAGAACCTCGTCCTGATTGGGAGGGTAGAGCATCGCTATGGGCTGAGCTAGTACTTCCTCTGCTGTGTAGCCAAAAACTCTCTCTGCTCCTTTATTCCAACTGGTGATATTTCCGTCCAGATCTGTGGTTATGACAGAATCATGTGTTTGGTCGAGTACCTGGGCTTGCAAGCGTAGCTTCACTTCTACCTGTTTACGCTCTGTGATGTCTTCCGCAATTCCAGTCAGTCGATACAGCTCTCCCGCTGCATTTCGTAGGGGAAAACAGCGGTCATGAACCCAACGAACTTGACCATTAGGGAGAATAATTCGATACTCTTCATCGAACAGACCTTCAGCTGCTTTTTCTTGAAATGCTCTGTTCACAGATTCTTGATCGTCTGGATGAATAGAGTCACTCCAGGCTTGCTGTCTCTCATACAATTTCTGCGGAGCTAACCCCCAAAGCCGTTCATAGGCAGGGCTGACATAGCTAACTCGGTTTTCTGCAATCTCTTTGATCCAGAAAACCGCATCAATATTTTCTGCTAACTGACGGAAGCGAGATTCACTTTCTTGCAGGGCATTCTCTACTTGTTTGCGGTCACTAATATCAGTGACCGTCCCAACGTAGCCGATCAAATTACCGTCGCTATCTTGTTCAGCAGAGATTTGACCAAGTACCCAGGACACCCGACCATCAACCGTCTGAAATCGATATTCGGAATGGAAAGGCTGATTTAATGCCGTAGCTTGATACCACTCGGCAAAGATGCGATCTCGATCCTCTGGATGAAGTGCCCTCAGCCACCCTTTTCCCTGCGCTGCTTCTGGTGTTAGACCTGCTAGTTCACACCAACGCGCATTGGTATATAGACAATCACCTTGGATATCGGTACGGAAAATGCCTACCGGAGAAATCTGTGACAAGGTGGCATAGCGTTGTTCACTCTCTCGCAAAGCGGCTTCTGTCCGTTTACGTTCAGTGATATCAATATCATTACCTGCCATCCGTATCGGCTGACCGTTCTGGTCATAAAATACCTTACCCTGGCTTAATGCCCATCGGATGGTGCCGTCAGGGTACAGAACACGGAATTCAATGCTGTAGTCTTCCCTAGTCGAGATCACACGCTCAATCTCTGCTAAGACCCGATCACGATCAGCTGGGTGTAGAAAACTGGCAAACATTGCAATAGAGCCATCAAATACGCCAGACTCCAGTCCAAACATAGCTTCCAAGT
This sequence comes from Stenomitos sp., assembly GCA_036704065.1. Classification (GTDB taxonomy): domain Bacteria; phylum Cyanobacteriota; class Cyanobacteriia; order Thermosynechococcales; family Thermosynechococcaceae; genus JAAURS01. Next base: position 3,186 of record DATNQK010000283.1, on the reverse strand, counting down.
TGTCTGACCATTGGATATTTCCGCTCTGAATGTTCCAGTCCCAGGTTCCCATGCGTGAGGCTGTCAAAGCGGATCGCAACTGTTCTTCGCGCTCGCGCAGATCTGCCTCGATCCGCTTGCGTTGTTCTAATTCCGTCTGAGACTGCTGGTAGAGTTCAGCCTGTCGTAAGGCAATTCCCAGGTGAGTTGCCAGTTGTTTGAGCAGGTCAATTTCTAAAGGCTGCCATAGGCGGGGAGCCGCACAGTGATGGGCAATCAGCAATCCCCACAACAGATCATCGTGAAGAATGGGCACCACTAAATTGGCATTGACTTGAAATTGAGACAGTAATTCAATGTAGCAGGAATCGATATCGCTAGCATGAACATCCGGTATGGCCGTCACCTGTCCCTGGCGATAGCGTTTGACATAATCCTCAGCAACAGAATCATAAGTGATGGAACCAGGACGGCTGAATCTGAGGTGGTTTTCCGCTAGACAGGGATCATAAATTGTGGTCGACAAGAGGGATTTCCAGGCAGAGTCAACTGATTCTGCCACCACCGTACCGTTGCCATCGGGTTGTAACTGAAACACCAACACGCGATCAGTGTTGAGAAATTGGCGAACCTCGGTGACGGTGGTTTGGAGAATGTGATCCAGATCCAAAGATTGGTAGATTTGCTGGGTAATCTGCCCGACTAAGCGTTCTCGCTCGATCCGCTGATGCAATTCAGTACGCAGTTGTACCGCTTCAATGGCTCCCTGGATCGCGAGGTGTAACTGCTCTGGGGTGATCTGCTCTTTGATTAAGTAATCCTGAGCACCTGCTTTCATTGCCTGAACCGCGATCCTTTCATTGCTCTGACTTGTGATCATGACCACGGGTAGGCAGGGGTATGGAGTTGAAGAGGTCAGTTGAGCTAAAAACGCCAGTCCATCCAGATCGGGTAAACGGTAATCTAGCAACACTACATTGGGTCGTTGTTGCTGCCATAGTGCTAATCCTTGCTGTCCTAGGGATGCCTCTAGAATGACGTAGGAATAATCCGAGTTTTGTTGTAAATAGCGTCGGTAGAGTTCACGATCTTCGGGGGAATCATCCACAATCAGGAGGGTGCAAGGAAACTGAGCCATAAAAGGGGGTGTTTAAGAGTTAAGCAGTGCGACTCAGCTAAAGTCTAAAAATGAGGTTATAGCACTAATACTCTATTCGACAAGCAGAACTGTCGATTAAACCCCTATTTGGGCTTTTATGCAGTTTTAGTTAAGTTCACAGAAGGATTTTTCCATATACCTAGGCTGACAGATACAGCACGAAGGAAGATTACGTTAGCTTTAAGGAGATCGTTACATTAGTTAGATAGAGGCACACACGGATACCCCCTCCGTGGTGGGCCTTTATCTGACAGGGACTGGCGAGAGATAAATGTCCGTCCCTTCCTCCAAAGCTTAGCCTGTAGGGTCGTTCCATCTACCCATGCGGATAGATACGTAAGAGTAGGTGCGTTGGTTTTTATATAGGTGATAGGTTTCACCTGAGTAACAACAGGTACTACAACGTCACTAGGACACCAATTTTCTCCTGATTGCTGCTTGAATAGCAACTGCGATTTAACAGTGGCTATTTGGCAAGTTATCAAGATGTCAAGGTTAAGCTGCGACTACCGTAAAAAGAACTGAAAGATGAGGAAGAACAAGGAGATTAAATTGGCAGAACACTCATTTGGTTTTTACGGAATCGCTTTTTTTGGAATTATTTTATTCCGATATTTCCTCGCAGCGGGAGGAACCTATTGGTTCTTTTATTCACCTGTTAGCAGATTTTTCATTCAACCTCAAAAATCTTATAAATTACCTTCCTGTAAATTAATCCAGCATGATATTCAGCTCTCAGTTTTTTCTGCTGGAGTATTTGCTTTAGCAGCAGCTTCAATCCTATCAGGATATAGTTGTGGAATTACTCGCTTATATAGCCATGCCCAACAATATGGGCTGTGGTATTTAGGCGTAAGTTATCTAGGTGTGTTGGTACTCCAGGATGCTTATTTCTATTTCACCCATCGATTATTTCATGACGCATGGCTATTCCATTGGCTACATCAGGGGCATCATCACTCTCGATATCCAACGCCGTGGACTTCATTTGCCTTTGACCCCTTGGAAGCAGTCATTCAATCTCTATTTCTAGTTGGCATCGTTTTTGTGATACCACTCCACTTCATCACTTTAATTGCAATACTGATAACAATGACTGTATGGGCGGTAATTAATCATCTTGGGGTTGATAGGCTTCCTTTATCATTTCCTCATGCTTGGTTAGGCAAGTGGTTCATTGGCCCTGCTCATCATTCCATGCATCATCTCAAGTACACTGTGCATTACGGTCTGTATTTCACTTTCTGGGACAAAGTACTCGGTACTCAAGACAAAAACTATGAGCGAAGAATTAGTAATTATTCCGATTAGTTTATATTAAAATAAGCCTTGAAATTGATCCATATCATCAATATTTTGATTTGATATAGGCACTATAAAATTTTGGATATTCAGTACTAGATATTAAGATGCGATAGCCGAAATTCAAGACCAGACTATCACCTAACTTCACTAGATGCTGATTGGAGGCTGATAGATTGCCAGAGGAGATTGCTTTCCCAACCGGAAAACTTCATTAAACCCCAGCGCAGGGAATTAGGGGCAGTGGCAAATAGGCGCACCATCGCTGTCACCAATTCAAGAGTTGATAGGCTGTCTGCCAAAAAGCCCGCCCATTGACTTTGAGGTAAGCTGAAAAAGGTATCAAAATGCTGTTTTAACAGCACCTCGTCGAACCGCATTAACTTCTCTAAGCCAAATCGATAGAGATAGTATTTACGTAGTCGATCAGGATTCCATAGCTCTTGCCAAGCTGCACGAGCGATCGCTGCTGGCTCGGCTTGAATATCCTGGAGTGCAATATCAATGGCTGCTGCTAAGCCAGGAGCACGACGCAGCAGTGCCCCTACCATATAACCCGAAGCGGGATGTACCATACTTGCGGCACCGCCAAAGCCAACCACGGGTTGATGCAGGTCAGGCAAGGGTAGCGTCATCGGAAAAATACAGCGTTCCACTTCGTGGACTGCGGTAATCTTAACGCCGCGTGCAGCCAATCGTTGGTACAAGCGGCGCTCTAGCAACTCGAAACTGACTGGGGGAGACAT
>DATNQK010000282.1:0-9720 GCA_036704065.1 Stenomitos sp. | reverse complement strand
TTGTCCGTTTTCCCCCAAAGTCTGTGCAACATAACATCCTCCCGGCTGCGCGAATGCTTTAAGAAATAAAAATTGGACGGCTAAGCCTTGGGATTTCGTGGCAGCCCATTTTCTAAACCTTAAAGTTTAAATTTTAAAGATTGAAAAATTGAGAAATAAATCAGTCAAACTGTTTTTGAGCTGATGCGTGTTGATAAGCCTAGGTGGGATAGAGCCTCTGTCTCCATACTAAGAGTGCCCTTCCCCCTCTTGAAATGGATCAATTGGCTGTATTAATTTTTGAAATTTTATCTATGAAAAAACAAAATAAACTTGCATGTATTTTGTATGTGTATTAATTTTTTGTACAAGCAATTTAATCTTGATTCAAGCAAGTCGAAACTCGTCTGTATTGTGCGGTCGACTGAATGCCTGCATCTCTGTGATTCCTGTTAGACATGGGTTTCAGAGTCTTTGGGGGGTGTGAGTGAATCGGGATTTGAAGAGAAACAGACTCTTCAGGGGTTAAAAATGAATCTTCTGTTCATCTGGTTGGGTTATGACTCTATTCAGGTAGAGTTGCGCAAAATCAAATCCTAGGAAGTTGTGCCTGTTTTGTGGCCTAATTCAGTACTTTTCGCTACTCTAGTTGAGACCCTGTGTGGAATGCTCTATGACCCAAGGTTTCCCTGTGTGTGTCCCCGCTCAGGATGGGCTCAGACTTGCCGAATTTTCTGGCAGCTTGGCTGCTGTGGTGTTCAGTGTGTTGCTCTGTAGCTCTGCTGCTTGGGGGGAAGCGGTTGAACAATGGCAGGGTAGAACTTATACCCAATTGCCTCAGAATTTATGTCCTCGGTATACGGATATGTTGCTGGAGGATGCAAGTAAACCAAATCCGTATGGTGGTGTGATTTGCGATCGCCCTGAAGCCACCTATGTCTTACTGCAAAAATTGGTGCGGCAAACGGATCAAGGTCAGGCGGTTTGGCAAGTGCTTAAGGTCAAGCCCATCCGACGGGTGACGCCCAATAGTTTAGTGGTCGGTACAAATTGTCAGGCGCGATGGTCTAGTGCTTCTGCTACAGGCATAGATCCTTTGTTTGCGTTGGTTGAACCGACTGCAACCAATGGCTATAAAACACTGTCTGCTTGGCGGGTTAACCTCTCTACCTTGTCCTTTGCTGCGCTCAATCCTCGGCAAGTGACCTGTCAAGATGGGATAGCTGGACTTTGGTAGGCCTGCCATTGGCAGCGATGTGAATTTTTCCAGAACACTGTGTTGTATAGATATGGCAAAAGAGCGCGATCGCCTGTAGTGATCGCGCTCTTTTGTTCTATAAGGGCTAGAGAAACTTAAGGATAAAAGGCGAGGGCAGGTAGTCCGAGTGTTTCATCCCAACCCATCATCAAATTAAGGCACTGAACGGCTTGTCCGGCTTGTCCTTTAATTAGGTTGTCGATGGCAGACACGACAATGACGCGTCCTGTTCTCTCGTCTACTTCAATGCCGATATAGCAAAGATTGGTGCCGCAAGCCCATTTGGTTTGGGGAAATACACCCGTAGGCAAAATTCTCACCCAAGGGGAGGAACGATAAAAGGCAGAGTAAATCGTAATCAGATCTTCCCCAACAAGGCCAGGATCGCGCAGTGATGCATAAACCGTGGCGAGAATCCCCCGTGGCATTGGCACGAGGTGGGGGGTAAATTGCACGACGAGATCTTGGCCTAACAAATCTTGGCAAATTTGCTCAATTTCAGGGGTATGACGGTGGTGGGCCACGCCATAGGCTCCAATTGATCCGTCTGCTTCAGCTAACAGCATCGGAATTTTGCCTTGGCGTCCGCCGCCAGAAGTGCCGGACTTGGCATCAATAATGATGCTATCGGGTCGAATGAAGCCTTGCTTGAGCAGGGGGGCAAGGGCGAGAAGGCTGGCAGTGGGGTAGCAGCCTGGACACCCAACTAGGGATGCGGAGGGCAGACGATGCCGATAGACTTCTGGCAACCCATAGATGGATTTAGCCGCAAATTCGCGATCGCTACGGGATGTACCGTACCAATGCTCGTAGGTATTGAGATTGCTGAAGCGGTAATCAGCCGACAAGTCCAGCACTTTGCAACCTTTTTCTACCAAGGGCTGGGCCATTTTGACGGCAAGACCATTGGGCAATGATAAAAAGACAACCTGGGCGCGCTCGGCAATGATGTCTAAATCAATGGGTTCAATGACGAGTTTGGTGCGATGACCTAAATGCGGATAGAGATCACTAAAGGGTTGGCCGGCGCTACTATCGCCGCCGAGAAACACCACTTCAGCACCGGGGTGATCCATTAATAGCCGAACTAATTGGACGCCTCCGTAGCCTGAAGCGCCTACAACTGCAACAGGAACTCGTCCTTGCGACCCTGTTTCCATGTCTATTCCTAATTTCTTGGCTGGGCTTTGATGCATTGTAGTACCAAACGGGTGAAGCGTGGGTGTTCTAAAAATCGCGAATACTGGAGTGCGCTACCCGCAGGGCCAGCCTATAGAATTAAGGTATAACTTGCGATTAAGAAACGTTACGGTAGGTCCCTTGAATCTTTCTCATACAGATGCAGATGAATCGTTCCAGTTCGACACGATTGAGTCGGCTTTGGCTGATATTCAGTCGGGTCGCGCACTCGTGGTTGTGGATGACGAAAACCGCGAAAACGAGGGCGACGTGATCTGTGCGGCTCAATTTGCGACGCCAGAGATGATTAACTTTATGGCGGTGAATGCCCGTGGGTTAATTTGTTTGGCGATGACCGGAGAGCGTCTTGATGCGCTGGATTTGCCGCTGATGGTGACGCACAACACAGATCGCAACCAGACGGCATTTACGGTCAGTATTGATGCCTCGCCCAGTTTGGGGGTATCGACGGGAATTTCAGCAGAGGATCGGGCGCGTACGATTCAAGTCGCCATTCATCCTGATACCCGACCTGGTGATTTGCGCCGACCGGGCCATATTTTCCCGCTGCGATCGCGGGAGGGGGGCGTCCTTAAGCGGGCAGGACATACCGAATCGGCGGTGGATTTAGCGCAACTGGCTGGTCTTTATCCAGCGGGGGTGATTTGTGAAATTCAAAATCCCGACGGCTCGATGGCGCGATTGCCTGAGTTAATGAATTATGCGCGGCAGCACAACCTCAAAATTATTAGCATTGCCGATTTAATTAGTTATCGGCTCCAGCATGAGCGCTTTATTCACCGAGAGACGGTGGCGGAGTTGCCGACGGAGTTTGGCCAGTTCCAAATTTATGGGTACCGCAACACCCTTGATAATTCAGACCATGTGGCGATTGTGAAGGGCAACCCTGAGGCGTTTGGCGACCGTCCGGTGATGGTTAGGGTTCACTCCGAGTGTTTGACGGGGGATGCGTTGGGTTCCTTGCGTTGCGATTGTCGGATGCAGTTGCAAGCGGCGCTCAAGATGATTGATGCGGTGGGTGAAGGGGTAATAGTCTACCTCCGCCAAGAAGGTCGCGGGATTGGTTTAATTAATAAGCTGAAAGCCTACACGTTGCAGGATAAGGGTTTTGATACGGTAGAGGCCAATGAGAAGCTAGGCTTCCCGGCGGATTTGCGCAACTACGGGGTGGGTGCTCAGATTCTTAATGATTTGGGGATTCACAATATCCGGCTGATTACCAACAATCCTCGCAAGATTGCAGGGCTGAAGGGCTATGGCCTCGAAATTGTAGATCGGGTGCCGCTGTTGATTGAGGCAACGCCTTTTAACACGACGTACCTCAGTACGAAGGCTGAAAAGCTGGGTCATTTATTGTTGCAGTCTTATCTATTAACGGTGGGCATTCACTGGCGCGACAATGCAACTGAGGATGACAATTACGAGCGCTTAGAGAAGTTCCGTTTTCTTGCGCAAACGCAGCATCTTCTAGTACAGGAGGAGGCACGTCCGGTTGCAACTGCGTTGTTTGGGCGGTCTGCGTTGGTGGTGCATGTGGGGTTTGATCAGCCGCAGGTGGCGGGGGCGGATTGGTTTACGCACCCTGAACATCCCTATTTGGGGGCGATCGCTCATATCTTAGATGCACTCAAAACCTGGCCGCAGGTGGAAAGCTTTGAATTTTTAGTTTCACCTGGAACGGATCCGTTAAAGACGCTCCAAATTCAATTGGATCGCCAAGCGGTTGAGCCGAATGGTCTGAGAGATTGGGTATTACATCATTTGGAGACCCAACGCATTTATACGGTCAATTTATAGTGCGCTGATTTCTTGTCTTTTTTGGCGAGGGAATGAGTGGTAAAAAGTGCGATCGCTTTGTTCGCACAGCATCGATCTGTGTAAACCCACATCTTGATGCAGGATTTGGCAATCTAGAAACAATCAAGCACTAGGGACTGCATTCTCTACAGATGCAGCAGCGTTTTTATAAATTGCCAAATGAGAAAGATAATCACGAATTTTAGCCACACTCACTTCTTTGAGAGGTTGTTTATTGTAGACAAGTATGAAGTCGTGAATGTAATAAAAATATGACTTTATAATTTTGGGGCTGCAATATTTTAGCTGCACTGTGTCGAACTTGACCCATTAGCCGTGGAGAATGATGAGACAAGGTTATAGGCATTACAAAGAAAATGGACAAAATTGCCGTATAACATGATGTCCCAAGGTGGTTATGCGACAATTTGTCGTAATTGCCTATGAATTAAGGCTTTTATCTGACATATTGCAGATAATGCCTCCCTCAGAGGCGTTATACGACAATTGGGGTTTAATGGCTCCTATAGAGAGTGTTATCTGACAGTTTGTCGTATAAATCTTAGTTAGCTCACTTTATTGAAAATGGGCAAGCAGTCATTTTGGTTAGAGAGCTTATGCAGTCTTACACACATTGGCTTTTGGTTTTTATTCTGCACGATACAATCTGGGATAACATTAGTTCTTTTTAGATGGACAAGAATGGCATTAGTCAAACTTCAAGCAGAATTTTCTCAACTTCAGTGTCTTTATTTCTCAAGTTTTTATTCTGCCAGAATAGCTATAAAAAGCTTAAAGGTTGAGAAAAAAGATGGAAGTCGAAATTTTGATGAGCCTATTATAAATACATCGAACTCCAGTGAATACAATATTCCAAACGGCTATACAATTTACAAATTTTTAGGGAGACGATACCTAAAACAAATTAGAGAGGTTATTTTTGTCAGGGTCATCTCTTCTCTCGAAGTATTTTTAATTGATTCTGTGAAAACATTATTTATGTCGCGCAAAGACCTTTTTAACAGAAGCGAAAAGGTAGAGTTTAATTACGGAGAACTCTTAAGCGCAGATTCAATCACTGAAATATGGGCTAAATTGATCCAGCGAGAATGCCGGAGGTTACAAAATCAGGGCTTTCTTGAAATGAGAAAATTTTATCAACAACGATTACAAATAGACTTCGGTAAATCATCTATTTCGCTTAAAAAACTTGAGGAAATGCATGATAGGCGGCACTTACTTGTTCATCGGCTTGGCAAAACTGACGCTTATTATCGACATAAGTATTCTGATACCTCAGTACAACTTGAAATCTCAGAAGAGTATCTTCTCGATGCATTTAGGACTATTGAGAGTTTTGCATCGTATATTGAATCGGAAGCTATTAAGCTTTCCAAAATAGCTAGAAAACCAAACTATAACCCTCGAAACTACCGAGTCAGAATTGAGTTGACGAACATTGAAGAAAAAGCAAATCCTATTCTTGATCCTGAATATAGAGTGACTTTAAATAATAGAGATTTTCTTCTGGACGATATCATTGAATCTAGGATTGGAACCGATACAGAGTTAACATTAATTTTGGCAGGAGCAACATCAGATGTGTGTGCTTACACAGAACAATTAAAAAGACTTGAAAACAAAAAACTTCTTGCCATTCAAGAAAGAGTAATTTTAAGTAAAGGATTTCAATGCTCCTTAACTGACGAACAGGTAGCTGAAATTGCAAACAGGTTGCCAAAACAACCTTGGACAAAGAACATCCATAAAGTCATTGCACAAGAGTTAGGATTTAGTAATAATCAGGTATCAACCGCAATTCTGCTCATTCTAGACAGTCCAGAAATGTTTGGTGCTGAAGATAAAATTAAAAGATGAAATGACATGATACAAGTAACGAATATAGTCCTGTCTTCCGGAGATACTTACAAAAGTGGCCTCAGTAAGCTAACAACCGCAATGCACCGGAACTTTGAGCAGCATAGTGGGTAATAGGAGCTGTCTGAGTCCGGTGATTGCGAACGTTATGCTGCTCAATCTATCGGTTGGGGCAGTAGTTGAAAGGTTATCTGTTAGTAGCAAACATCTCAGAAATTTCTCATTGAGGCACTGGGAAAGTTTAGTGTTGGTGCCTGGATAATGGAAGCAAAAGTATAAACCTTGACTAAAACTCGTTATGATTCGATTGACCACGACTGATGACACGAATGCGTTAATTGCTTTGGCAGAAGCAACAGGGCTTTTCGAGTCAAACCAAATTGAAGAACTCGCCCAAATGCTAAATCAGCATTTAAGTGATGAAACAGACAGTCAAAATATATGGTTTAGTGATTACGATAATGAGCTAGTGGGTGTTGCCTACGTTGCGCCAGAACGAATGACAGAGGGGACGTGGAATCTCTATCTAATCGTTATTCACCCCAAGCACCAAAGACAGGGACGCGGAGCAGTGTTGTTGCGGTATGTCGAGCAAATGCTGGCTGAACGCGGTGAACGAGTGCTGTTAGTAGAAACGTCTGGAACTGACGATTTTGAATACGTTCGGGCATTTTATCGCAACAGTGGTTATGAAGAAGAAGCAAGAATTCGCGACTTCTACACAGATGGCGTGGATAAAGTTGTTTTTCGCAAGTTATTGAGAAGTGTTGCCGCATAAAAATCCCGTTAAACGCCGACCGTACATAGGCTCTTTTTGAAGTCCGAAAAGCTTTGGCAGCGGGTGAACGGAGTCGTTGGCTGGATTCATTTCGGGTAGTGGCGGTAGTTCAGAAGTTGCATATTGGTTGCAATGATCATTTCGTCGCTCACGGCTCATTTTACTGCTGAAAATATTTAAATACTGGCGCTATCCAGCACTAGTTCTGGGTTGTTTATGAAACACAGAGATTACAGTGATTCTTTGTCCTGGTATTGGGCTGGCCAATGGCGGAGATCAGGAAACACTTCCTGCTCAAATGATCCTGATCGATTTGAGAATGCCATTATCCCGATTGGAATGCGCGATAATAGAAGATAGCTTAATTAGCATTCACTAGACTTTCATGCAGTTCGAGTGGAACGAAGCGAAAAACCTTGAAAATATTCGCAAGCACCAAATTGATTTCGCAGATGTCCCTGAGATGTTTGAAAGTCCAATGCTGATTGAGCTTGATGATCGCATTGATTACGGCGAGGATCGCTGGGTCGGTATCGGCTTCTTGCAGAACGGTGTAGCGGTTGTTGTCTGGACAGAACGGCAAGATAACGTGATTCGTATTATTTCTGCACGAAAGGCAAACAAATATGAACGTCAACGACTCGAACAATACCTCACGTACTGATTGGGCAGCCCTGGAAAGGATGACCGACGAAGAAATTGACTACTCGGAGATTCCGCCTCTGACTGAAGCGTTTTTTGAGAATGCCACGTTGAGGATTCCAGCAAACCAAGTCCGTAGTTTAATTCAAGTGGATGCTGAGATGTTGGAGTGGTACCAGTCACAAGAAGCAGACTACAAAACTTTGATTCACTCAGTCTTACGTCGCTACATGGATGACAGCCGTAATCGGCAAGCAGGCTAACAAGTCGATGAAGTTTACGGGCAAGAGATTCTGGTGGGGCTATCTACTGCCGCTTATCTTAGTCGTTAGAATATTAAAACAATATAGATGATACTTTTAGTAAAGTCTATTCTTTTGTGTTAAAAAATAACTATTTTGCTTCATGATTATAGCCTAAGTTTTGATTATCTTATGAATATTAAAGCAATTATTCATCCAGCAGAAGAAGGCGGTTATTGGGCAGAAGTTCCTGCACTTCCTGGTTGTATTACTGAAGGAGATTCAATAGATGAAGTAGTAGCTAACTTAAAGGATGCTATTGAAGGCTGGCTAAGTGTCGCGAATGAGCGTCAAATGGCTCAATCAACTGATCAAATAGTCGAAATTGCTGTATGAAATCTATTTCTGGCAAACGGCTTTGTAAAGTTATAGAGCAAAAAGGCTGGATTTTGAAAAGAGTCACTGGTAGCCATCACATTTATGAAAAAACTGGCGTTGAACAAATTCTGTCAATTCCAGTGCATCGGGATCAGGATTTAAAAGTTGGCACATTGAAAGCTTTAATGAAGGTTGCTCAGTTATCTGAAGAAGATTTATATTGATTGACCTTTGTGTTGACAGTAAATCAGGTAAAGCCTATGGCCATTCAACAACCCCGCTACAGCAAAGAAGAATTTGCTCGACGTGGTGATGAAATCTATGAATCTCAGGTGCGATCGCAAGTCGAAGCAGATAACCACGGCAAAATCGTTGCGATTGACATTGAAACTGGAGATTTTGAAGTCGATAAGAGCGAAATTGTGGCTTGCGATCGCCTTGAAGCTCGTCGTCCAGATGCTCAAATTTGGATCGTTCGCATTGGTTCTCGTCATGTTCGTCGGTTTGGCGGACGCAGCCGGAGAACTGCATGATTGCTGGGTTCGTGAATGTTGAGTTTGAGCCGATTATTCCACTCTCACTTCGTCACGCTGATGGCAAAGTGGTCACTCAAGATGCGATTGTCGATACAGGCTTCAATGGTTGGCTTTCCCTGCCTCCCGATTTGATTGCTGAATTGAACCTGAAATGGAAACGGCGAGGACGGGCAATCCTCGGAGACGGTAGTGATTGTGTTTTCAACGTTTACGAAGCGGTAGTCGTTTGGGATGACACCTTGCTGACCATTCCAGTCGATGAAGCTGATGCAGAACCGCTTGTTGGGATGTCATTGATGGAAGGTTACGAGCTAAAAATGCAGGTTTTTGAAGGCGGTCGTGTCGAATTACGCAAAGTTAACACGGTCTAACCATACCGTTGCACACCGACCGTACAGAGTTTTTTCGTTGAGTTCGAGAGGTTGCTAGCGGCAGGTGAAGGGGGGCGTTAGCGCTTGGAATTTAACTGTTTAGCGTTATCACCGAGGCGGATCAAAAAACTGGCAAAAGGTTGAGGAGGGCTATAATCTCAATATGATTTTTAGTCAGAGTCATGACTACAGTAGCCATTCTGCCTATTTCCGGTGCTAACGGCGAAAAATCCTATCGAGCGATCGCAGGGGCCAAATATTCAGTGGGAAAAACCGCTGGACAAGCTTTAGATGCCTTAACTGCCCAGCTCGATGAAATAGAATTTAGTGCGCTACTAGTCATTCAAAGCTTTCGAACTGATTCCTTCTTTAGTTCACAGCAGCAGGAACGATTATCGGAATTGATGGAAGCCTGGCGAGAACTGCGAGATCAAGGACTGGCATTGCCACCAGAACAACAAGCAGAATTAGACAGCCTCGTTGAACTCGAATTGAGAGCAGCAACAGCCCGTACTGCAGTTTTGATGCAACCAAGCGATTCATGAATCCTTATTACACAGCGATCTCCCAGAGGCCGAATCATCGCTGTGAGTATTGCAAAGCTCCTGAAGTGGTTTTTAATTTTCCATTTGAAGTAGAGCATATTGTCCCACTGTCTCGA
>DATNQK010000281.1:0-4909 GCA_036704065.1 Stenomitos sp. | reverse complement strand
GCCGTTGCTTTAAAAGTTGACGTTTGTCCCCTGCACCGGAAGCGTTTTGAGCGCGATTCAACACTGCTTTCTCCTCACTGTTGGCATAGATAGCTCCTGAGATGAGTCTGGAGGTGCTAAAAAGTGATAGCTAGCCCCAATTATTTCAGATGAGCTTAGAAAACAAAGCTAAGCGATTGTTCGCGAAATGTAAACTGAGATTTCACGATTTTCCAATCTGTTAAGACACTCCTGAGACATCTTATTCTATATACCTCAATTGATTGTGCCTAGAGTCGTGGCCAAAGTTTTATATTTTCATCCCTTGTATTGCGAGTCTGGAACGAAGATCTGGGCATTTTCTCCAAGAGCGTCTATAACATTCTGTAAGTCGAGAACGTCAGTCCCACTGATGATGACAAAGGCCAACGCACTACTGTTCTGGATAGCCTGCCAGAGTAGTTGGTTGCGTCACAAATGCCAGTCTATCAACTGCCGAAAGCTTAAGTTTGACAGAATGTCCGTAAGACTTCAAACTGTGAGTTAAAATTTCTAGGTCTCGATGTTCATCCCGCTGTGTGCTTAGTCTCATGCAATGATGATTTAGGCATCTTGCTAAGTTCTAGGGATGACCTGATACACTGAGGCACAGTTTTTGGCCGATCTCTGCAACGGGGGCAGCAGCCAGTTTTACTGGGCAATTTTTTAACTGTTGTGACTGTTTGTGTTGTTTTGAAGGAGAAATTCCAGAATGCAGAATGCCGTTGACTTAAGTGGTCGTCCCTTTCACTTTATCGGCATCGGTGGAATTGGCATGTCTGCCTTAGCCCAAATATTGACCCACCGTCTTCTTCCTGTCTCCGGCTCTGACGTTCGCAACACCCACATCACTCAAAAGTTGCAATCTCTCGGTGCTCATATTTTTTGGCAGCAGCAAGCTGAAAACTTAGACTATTTTTTGGATTCTGCTTTTGATCAGGGTGCAGCTGCGCAGTCTCATCCTTCTGGTCTAAATTCAGCGGAACCTGGTTTAAAGGTTTTGCCCCAAGTGATTTGCTCAACGGCAATTCAAGCAGATAATGCTGAATATCAAGCAGCGTTGCGTTTAGAATGTCCGATTTTTCATCGTTCTGATGTTCTGGCGGCGCTGATCAGTGAAGCGTCTCAAAGTATTGCTGTTGGAGGAACCCACGGCAAAACAACAACAAGCAGTCTAATCGGGTGCTTGCTGTTGCAGGCTGGGCTCGACCCCACCATTGTAGTGGGTGGGGAAGTGGCTGCTTGGCAAGGCAATGCAAGGGCTGGCAACAGCGATTATCTTGTCGCTGAAGCGGATGAGTCGGACGGTTCATTGGTGAAGTTTCATGCGGCGATTGGTGTAATTACCAATATTGAGCTTGACCATCCCGATCACTACAGCTCTCTAGAGGACGTGGTTCAGATTTTCCAGCAATTTACTGACCACTCTAAACAGATGGTGCTTTGTGCAGATTGTGCCAATATTCAAACCTATTTGATGAGTCGTCCCGAGGCCGAGACTTTCGTAACTTATGGTCTTGACCCAGAAAATAATGCTGACTACACCGCAACCAACATCACCTATGCGGCAACCTATACCTCGGCTTCTGTATATGAGCGAGGTCAATGCTTAGGGGAGTTGAAGTTGGGTTTGCTAGGCCGACACAATCTCAGCAATGCTTTGGCCGCTATAGCAGTTGGGCGATTGGTTGGCTTATCTTTTGAAACTATTGCCAGTGCTTTGGTTGGCTTTGAAGGGGCACGTCGTCGTTTCGAGCATCGCGGTGAAGCGCAGGGTATTTGCCTCATCGATGACTATGCTCATCATCCCAGCGAAGTGCGAGCAACCCTTTCCTCGGCAAAGCTACGCATTGATGATGCTAAAGCCTCAGGGTTACGACGGGTGGTTGCGGTTTTTCAGCCCCATCGCTATAGTCGCACCTACACGTTTTTACAGGACTTTAGCCAATCCTTTGCAGATGCAGACTATGTCATTACAACTGACATTTACAGTGCTGGAGAGGCCAAGCCTGCCAATATTAGCGGTGCGGCCGTTGCAGCTGCGATCGCCGAATATAACCCTGAAGTGTCGTTTCAGCCCACATTGGCTGACGTTGTTTCGCACCTTAAAGCCAACCTCAAGTCTGGTGATCTTGTGATCTTCCTAGGTGCAGGCAACTTAAACCAAGTTATTCCGGAACTGTTAACCTACCTTCAAGAATCTGCATCAGACCATCACCCAGAGGTTGCATTGCGATGACACTTGCGCAACATGAGCGTCTCTACCTGCCGGAAGGCGATTGTTATCTTGAGGCTGACGTAAGCCTGGCTGAATTTACGACTTACCGAGTGGGGGGTGCCGCGCAATGGTATATCGCACCTCAATCCTTAGAGCAGACGCAAGCTTGTCTACGCTGGGCACATCGCGAAGGTTTGCCGATTACGGTTCTGGGTGCAGGCTCTAACTTACTGATTAGTGATCAGGGCTTGCCAGGGCTTGTTATCTCCACACGCCACTTACGCGAACAAACCTTTGATCAAGATACTGGCTTAATTACAGTTGCGGCAGGAAAACCGTTGCCTCGTCTGTGTTGGCAGCTCGCTAAGCAAGGTTGGGCTGGACTTGAATGGGCAGTGGGTGTCCCAGGGACAGTAGGCGGAGCCGTGGTGATGAATGCTGGTGCTCATGGTGCCTCCATTTCGGATAGCTTTGTCAAAGCCCTGGTTTTGAGTGCTGATGGGAGTTTATCTACACTCTCCGCTGCAGACATGGAATATAGCTATCGATCTTCGGCATTGCAAAAGACTCAGTCTGTTGTAGTCCAAGCCTCTTTTGCCTTACAGCCGCATCAATCTCCAGATGCTGTGTATCAGCTCACCGAATCGCATCTGAATCATCGTCTAGGTACACAACCGTACGATATGCCGAGCTGTGGCAGTGTGTTTCGGAATCCGCAGCCCCGTACTGCAGGGTGGCTGATTGAGCAATCTAACCTTAAGGGTTACCAGATTGGTGGCGCTCAAGTATCAGAAAAACATGCAAACTTTATCGTGAACCGTGCCAGTGCCAAAGCGATAGATATTTATCGACTTATTTTGCATGTTCAGCAAACGGTCGAAACCCAGTGGGGACTAAGACTTCATCCAGAAGTTAAAATTCTTGGCAACTTTGATGACCCCGCTTGATGCCAGTCCTGGGTATGATGGAGAAGGTGCCTTGTCCAAAAATGTGTTTTAGGCAAGCACAACTCACTCAGATATTACATTTGAAAAAGAGCAAACTATGTCACAAGGACAGGGATTTGGTTTCGGCCTCGGTAAAATGAAAGAGCTTGCAGATGCCATCAAAAAGGCTCAAAAAGTGCAAGAAGGCGCTAAGCAGCTGCAAGAAGATCTAGAGCGCATGGAAGTGGAAGGCGAAGTCGGGGGTGGCCTTGTTAAGGTCGTCATGAGTGGCAACCAAGAACCCCTTCGAGTCGAAATATCTGAACAAGCCTACGCCGAAGGCCGAGAAGTCTTGTCTGATCTTGTGGCAGCAGCCATGAAAGATGCTTATGTCAAATCCACTGAAACCATGCGGGAACGTATGGAAGACCTGACGGCAGGT
The DNA here is from genome assembly GCA_036704065.1 of Stenomitos sp. Taxonomy (GTDB): domain Bacteria; phylum Cyanobacteriota; class Cyanobacteriia; order Thermosynechococcales; family Thermosynechococcaceae; genus JAAURS01. The sequence continues at coordinate 1,305 of DATNQK010000281.1, read as the reverse complement.
TTGAACTTACCTGGACTGACCGGCTAAGCTGAACGTATCAGTCTTTTGCGATACCTGCATCTTGCAGTCGTACTTTGCTTTTTTGCCTTATTTTCTCCATTCATCCCATTGCTAAGATTCGCCTTGGCGATTTAGCCCTTCTTTGTATGGCAATGTGGATAACTGTATTCAAGTCAGGCTTATCAACATGTTTGACATGGGGATACGAAGGTTGATATAGTTACCGTTTGGTAGAAAAAGTAACTTGAGAAACATCATCTGGCCCTAACTCATGCCCACTATTCAGCAACTAATTCGTAGCGAACGCCAAAAAGCTAATAAGAAGACAAAGTCGCCCGCTCTGAAGAGCTGTCCCCAGCGTCGTGGTGTTTGTACCCGTGTTTATACGACAACCCCCAAAAAACCAAACTCGGCTTTGCGGAAAGTTGCTAGGGTGCGCTTGACGTCAGGATTTGAAGTTACAGCTTACATCCCTGGAATTGGACACAACCTCCAGGAGCACTCTGTCGTCATGATTCGCGGCGGTCGGGTTAAAGATTTGCCTGGGGTTCGATATCATATTATCCGTGGAACCTTGGATACCTCTGGAGTGAAGGATCGGCAACAAGGTCGTTCTAAGTATGGTGCCAAGCGTCCCAAGGCTAAATAAGACCGCTTTGTAATGTTTGAGTGTCGCTTCCAGCACAATTGAATCGTTTAGACTCTCCCTCGTAAAGCGAAGGCTTTAGAGTCTCTTGGGTTCTGAACCGAAGTAATCTAAGGCTGCAGTATGTTTGCTGCGTTGAGAGTTCACTAGCTTCTGCAACGGACTTGTTTTAAGTCGCAATATTGTTCCATCGCTAAAATCCTGAAGGTTATCCATGTCTCGTCGTAATCGTGCGCAAAAGCGTCCTGTTCCCTCCGATCCGGTTTACAACAGCCGCCTTGTTAATATGGCCATTTGCCGCCTGATGTATAGCGGCAAAAAGTCTATTGCCTCTGGGATTCTTTACGATTCCCTGAAGGTGATTGAGGAACGTACGGGTCAGGATCCGCTTGAAGTGTTTGAGAATGCGGTTCGCAAAGCTACTCCTCTGGTTGAAGTGAAAGCACGCCGCGTCGGTGGGGCCACTTATCAGGTGCCGATGGAAGTTCGGACAGATCGAGGCGTTGCGCTTGCTTTGCGCTGGATTATTCAGTTTGCGCGTTCGCGAGCTGGACGCTCCATGGTTGTCAAGCTGGCAAATGAATTAATGGATGCTGCGAACGAAACCGGCGGAGCCATCCGTAAGCGCGAAGAAACGCATCGTATGGCTGAAGCTAATA
>DATNQK010000280.1:0-2979 GCA_036704065.1 Stenomitos sp. | reverse complement strand
AGGTTGGGCAAGGTGGCACCAGGGCGATCGCACGTCTTGGTCTGAGGTATTGCCCTACTACGGCTAAATTGTGGCCAAACAGCAGCCACAAGCGATTCAATTCGCTGTTTAAGGCCAGCCCCAAGAGCGAAAAAAGCTATTTTCGTAAAATTGGAGTCGTCCATAGCCAATAAACTGGCCCCGCACTTTGTCGCCTTGGGGAAAGGTTGTCACCCCAAATAAATACACCCCACCCGTGTCCGGGTTATTGTAGGGCCGCAAGCCTAAGGTTACCGTTGAGCCCGGTGGTACAGGCTCGGTGAACCGAATCTCAATGCTGTCCTTGTCACTATTACTGGCTTCTACCGAGACGCGCTGATGGCGATCGCCAGCCAAGTACGCATAAGTCCGCTTCAGATTGAACGAAACAGAATCTACGCCTTCTTTTTGCTGTAACACAACCCGACCCAGGGGCTCGCTGGCATCTGCGGGGACTTTGACCGTAAAGAAATAAGTTGCACCCCAAGCCCAGACATGGTTATCGGTCGTACTGACCTTCCCGAGCAGAGGCACACCTGCAAATTGAACCGTTCCATCTGCAAAGCGAACAGCCGCTGCTGGGTCAGTTGCCACACCAGCCCATGCCAGCAAGCCCAGAACAGCGACTCCGACACCTTGGCGATAGTAACGCTGCACCGATTGATGCGACTTCCACCGCACCAGACCCATCTGAGGATTCACCTCTGTGGCAACGTGTTCCATAACAGACCTCCAACCTTAAAAAAAGCGAGGGTACCGCTAGAGCCACTATGAGCGATTCGTATCGAGCCCTTCTATCAACTGAGCCCGAAGCGTAGCCAGCTGAGCAGTGAGTTCTTGAAGTTCACGCTGCAAAGTGGGATCGATGGAAGGCGTCACGGGTGTTGAAGAGGGTGTAGTAGCAGAGGTGTTGCCGTACTGACCCACAACGCCATCCACAAACCGACGGGCTTCCACTTCGGTGACAGCACCTTTTTCTTCCAACTGATCTAGCAAATCATTGGGGTTCTGGCGCAACTGAGCAAGATTCTCTTCGCGCTTGATGGGATCTTGAATCGACTCGACCAAAGCACTCGTTGCGCCTAAGGTGACCCGAAATCCTTTCTGAAAAACATTCATGACCGTATCCGAATTCATGGCACCCTCCTCGCAAAGCCTGATACCCTTAGGGTACTTCATCTTCTATTTTCGCTGACAACTGCATGGGCGATCTCTACATTTCGTGGGACGATTACCACCACACCATCGAAAAATTAGCGGTTACGGTCGCACAGTCAGATTGGTCGTTCAATCAAGTGGTTTGCTTGGCCAAGGGTGGATTGCGTATTGGCGATACACTGGCACGATTGTTCGATGTGCCCCTGGCGATCTTGGCTTCAGCCTCCTACGGAGGGTTGCACAATCAAACCCGAGGTTCTGTGGTCTTTGGCCACGATCTCACCATGACTACGCCGAACTTGGGCGATCGCATTCTGGTGGTAGACGACTTGGTAGATTCGGGTATCACTCTGAAGAAGTCCTTGACATGGTTGCACTGCCGCTACGGATTCTATATTGAGGAAGTACGTACAGCGGTGTTGTGGTACAAAGCGTGCTCGGAATTCAAGCCAGACTATTATGTGGACTATCTGCCAGACAACCCCTGGATTCATCAACCCTTCGAACGCTACGAACGCCTAACACCCGCTGATCTCGTCGCTCAACACACAACGCTGCCCTAAGTTAGCACTCAGGGTTTACAAACAAGTGGCAAGCACAGCTTTTGACAGCTATTTGCAATAATGATTAAATGCTGTTCGAAACTCAAAACGGCCAAGTTGGGGCAGAAATTACATATAAAGCCAATACTATGCTGGCAAATAAGTCATTTCGGCCTACGCAGCCTCTTGGGGATATCAGGAAATAGGATGAGGTTAAACAATGAATTCCAAGCAATCTATTAGCGTTTTGTTGATGCTAGGCATGATGGCAACTACAACCGCTTGCGGTGGTGCAACTCAAGAAGGTGGGGCAGGAACCTCTTCACCCCAAATGTCACCCTCTAGCGTTAGTCCTACTCAGGACGAAGGCGGCGAAGGCGGTGAGGGTGACGAAGATAAGAAAGGCGGCGAAGCTCAGAAAAAAGACGATGAGGGCGGCGAAGGTGGCGAAGGCTAGTCTCTTCGCTTAGCATCCTATGTTTTTAACCCTTGACGCAGTACTCAATGCTGAAGAGCTAGAGGATATTTGCAAAAAACTTGCAGTAGCAGAATTTGCAGATGGCAAATCAACAGCAGGCTGGCATGCCCAACTCGTAAAACACAATCAGCAGCTTGCGCCAAATGACCCGTACTGGTCTGAGCATCAAGCACGCATTAAAGCGGCGCTAAATCGACATCCCTTGTTCCAGCCTGCGGTGCAACCTGACGTTCTCCATACTCTATTGCTCAGTCGCTATGAGGCAGGTATGTCCTATGGCTCTCATGTTGACAATGCTTTGATGGGGCATAACGAGAACGGGCAACGGTATCGTTCGGATATTTCATGGACTTTATTTTTAAGTCCACCGGACAGTTATGTCGGCGGTGAGTTGGTGATTGAAGGCAGTGAGGGAGAACGCCAGATCAAGCTGGCAGCGGGTTCTGCGGTGATCTATCCGTCTTCCTATTTACATCGGGTAGAGCCGATTGTATCTGGCGTTCGTTTGGCGGCAGTGGGGTGGGTGCAAAGTTTGGTGCGCGATCCAGCCCAGCGCGAAATCCTGTTTGACTTGGAGGCAGCACGGCGATCGCTGTTTCGGCAACATGGTAAAACGCCTGAGTTCGACTTAATTTCTAAGACTCACGCTAACTTACTGCGCCGCTGGGCTGACTGTTAAGGCATTAAGACGCAAAACAGTCATACTCCAAGGTGGCAGTAGGACGGGCACCTGCTGACCCACCTTGCCAAGACTACGCCGAGTAGGGCCAACCCATCGATTTT
>DATNQK010000279.1:0-3198 GCA_036704065.1 Stenomitos sp. | reverse complement strand
CCGCGCCGGAAAGTAATTTGAGTATGGTGTCGGGAGGTATAGTCATCGCAAACAACCAGATCGTTGTCGGCATTGCGCCCCATCGTAAAGCCACTGCGATCAGGCGACAGCTGAATGATTTGAGCGTGGTATTGCAGTTCCAGCACCGTATTAAAAGGCATTGATGCAGGAATATAGGTTCTTGCCGTGGTCAGCTCTTGGCGTTCCCAAATTACTTGGTATACGCTCATCTTGCCTGTCTTGCCAGGACTAGGAATGCGCTCAACCAGACGGGTCTGGACTTGCAGGGATTGAGAGAGTGCCTTAACGGTTTCGTGATTGGTAATAATTTGCCCAGATTGGGCAAACGCAACCATACGAGCTGCCGCATTCACGGTACCGCCATAAACATCACCTTTTTCTGAAAGCACAGGACCGAAGTTGAGTCCGATGCGAACGCCGAGCTGTAACCCATTGGCAGCAGCATATTGGTTAATGCTTTCTTGCATCAAGCAAGCAGCACGAACTGAGGTATCGGCTTGGGGAAACACCGACATAATTTCGTCCCCAATTACCTTGACCAGTTTTCCGTCGTGCTGCTCAACAATGACAATTAACCGATTCAGGCAATTTTCAATAATCGCCCTTGCGGCTTCGTCCCCCATGACCTCATAGAGTCGAGAACTACGGCTGATATCAGCAAATAGAACGGTTCGAAACAAGCTCATAGCCAGGAACTAGATGCAGTAGGCTGGCACAATCAAATTATCGCCACTGATGGGTGCTATACAGAACTTTCGAGGCAATGCACCCCCCTGTGGTGAATCCTCTGGATGTTTGCACTTCACGCCCTATGGAAGACCCTAAAACTACAGATGCAGCATCAACGGTCTCTAAAACAATAGCTTAAGCCTACCGTCTCTAGCCAGTAGGCATTCCAGGCAAATCACATCATCCTAGCCCCTGTGCCGCTGGGGAACGCTTAGGATTGAGCTGCTAAGTCTGCTACAACTTGCGCAACAATCGCTAGGGCTGCGTCTACTTCGGCTGCGGAAACAATCAAGGGCGGCACAAATCGCACGACTTTAGGGCCAGCGGGCACTAACAACAACCCTGCATCCATCGCGGCTTGAACCACTTGCGATGCAGTTAAGTCACAGTCGCTGCTCAGTTCAATGCCATTGATGAGGCCCCACCCTCTAACCCCGTTGATGAGGGTAGGATACTGCTGGGCGATCGCCTGTAGTCCATCGCGTAACTGTTGACCACGTGCTTGCACATTGTCTAACAACTGATCTTGGACGAGGGTTTGACACACTGCTAAAGCGGCAGCACAGGCAAAGGGATTGCCACCAAAGGTACTGGCATGATCACCAGGGCTAAAGACATTACAGTGCGCCTTACACAGCAAGGCTCCGATGGGGATACCGCCAGCCAACCCCTTCGCAGAGGTAAAGATATCGGGTTCAATGCCCAAGTTTTCGTAGCCCCACAGATGACCGCTACGACCAACCCCTACTTGAACCTCATCTAATATCAACAAAATCCCTGTGCGATCGCACAGTTCTCGAACGTGTTTGAAATATGCGATATCACCAGGACGCACGCCACCTTCACCCTGCAACGGTTCTAACAAAATGGCCGCTACCTGACGCTGTGGCTGGTCTAGCTCTTGGATGGCTGCTTCTAGGGCAGCAATATCGTTGTAGGGGACATAGTGAAACCCAGGCACCAACGGAGAAAAGTTTTGCTGATACTTGGGCTGACCCGTTGCGGTAACCGTGGCTAAGGTGCGTCCATGAAAGCTGGCATTGGCCGTCAAAATGACGGGATTATCGATGTGCAGCACCGTATGGGCATATTTGCGGGCCAGTTTAATAGCTCCCTCATTGGCCTCTGCCCCAGAATTACAGAAGAACGCAAAATCGGCACAGGAATGCTGCGTCAGCCACTGGGCTAAAAACCCCTGCTGTGGGATGTAGTACAAATTTGAAACGTGATGCAGGGTCTGGATCTGCTGCGTGACGGCTTCAACCAATGCCGGATGAGCATGGCCTAAGGTGCAGGTGGCAATCCCAGCCACAAAGTCGAGATAGCTTTTACCCTGAGTATCCCAAAGGCGGCACCCTTCTCCGCGGGCGATCGCCAACGGAAAGCGTCCATAGGTGGACATGACGCAGCTATCAAAAGTGGCTGCATCGAATTCTGCATTTGACGTCGCAATCCCGGTGACAGGAGAAAGGGTTTCTAGACTCACGATATTGTCCTTTCGGCACAGATACAATAATGTATTGCAATTGTATTATGTTGTAATACAACTTGCAAGAAAATTGGGTTGCCCTCATTATCGCTGATTCGTTTCACCGTCAGAATAGGTCAATGTGAGGGATTGATGGGGAACTAGGGTTCTGAGTCAGGTGTTGGTACGGTGCTTTGCGGCTTAGCGGGATGTTTGCTAATGCGTTTACTGACCAGCCAGAGGAGAGCGCCCATCGCTAGGAAATAGGGACTAAACACAACCAGCCAAATACCCATTCGCGTCAGCTTCATGGTTGTTTCCCCTAAGGCATGGGTGGATTGGGTCCAGCTTTCTTGCAGGCGATCGCCCACCGGGACGGATTGCTGCGTTTGGGCAATGGGTTCGCGCAGAGTCAGCGTAATGGTTGAAAAGGCCACACGCTGTTGAAGATACTGCACTTGACCTTGAATTTGCTCAATTTCGTTGCGGATTTGGCTGAGTTCTTCTGAAACCTTCAGCACATCACTGATCGAACCCGAACGATCCATAATTTTTAGAACCACTTCTTCGGATTTCCGCAGGTTTTTCAAACGCGAGGCATAGTCCACTAGCTGAGAGGCAACATCTTCAGCTTGAATTGAGCGAGTTTCTACAGTGCCCAGTTTGGCAAGATCTGCTAGGGTGGCATCCAATTGTGCTTGAGGCACCCGCAGCGTTAATGAAGCTTGGTGTGCCACATTATTTTGAGGCACTTGATCCTGCAAATTGAGAACATCTCCACCATGTCGGGCAATTGTTTGAGTTGCCTGCTGCATTGATTGTTCAACGTCTTTAACTCTTAGCCCTAAGTTTGCGGTTTTAATCAGCTGCGTTTTTTGTTGAGGAACAGAGGTTGAAGACCGAGCCGTATTTTGCAGACTTGATTGAGCTTCTGGTGCTTGTTTAGCGACCTGCTCAGCAGCCCCATTCACAGAAGCCAA
>DATNQK010000278.1:0-2039 GCA_036704065.1 Stenomitos sp. | reverse complement strand
AAGTGGCGAAACCCACCCGTGAACTTATGGTGGATTTGGCAGCGGGTCTAATTGTGATGATTGGTTTTGTCGCCGCAGCAGGCTGGTTTCTGTCCCGATTGGCAATTGAACCAATTCGCGAGTCGTATCAATACCTGCGGCAATTTACAGCAGATGCCTCCCATGAGTTGCGCAACCCCTTGGCCTTGATTCAGACGACGGTGCAGGTTGCGTTAAGCGATCCAGACATTACCCAATCTGAACTACGACAGCAGCTTGAAGTTCTGGAGAGAGTGACCCAACGACTAGGGCATTTGGTCAACGATTTATTATTTCTGGCACGCCAGGATAGTGGTATGGTGCAGCCTCAGTTTGGACTTTGTCCTCTGGATGCGTTGCTTATGGCAGTTGTAGAGGAACAAATGCCAATGGCGTCTGCACGGCAAGTGCGATTGCACCTAGACTTTGGTGATGTAGACGAGGACGAGGCATCCGAGCCTTTTGCACTCATGGGCGACTATGACCAATTAGTGCGTCTATTTTCTAACTTGGTGGCCAATAGTCTGCAACATACGCCATCCGGTGGGCAGGTGACGCTGCGGTTGGAGCAGGGCAGTCGCCATGGAGTGCCCTACTTGCAAGTTGAGGTCAGCGATACAGGGTGCGGTATTCCCGCAGCATCCCTTCCCTTGATTTTTGAGCGATTTTACCGTGTGGATCCAGCCCGATCTCGCACGCAGCTGGCAACCGGAGCTGATACCTCGGGGACGGGCCTTGGATTGGCGATCGCCAAAGCAATTTGCGAAACCCACAACGGTCAAATCCAGGTTGACAGTAAGTTGAACCAAGGCACGACCTTTAAGGTGACATTGCCTCGCTTGGGGTAGTAGAAAGCAAGAGAACTCTGCTTTCAAAGCTTGAACGATCACAGCGCTGGAACATATTGCAGATAAATTGCGACTAACCCTTAGAGAACCCCCTTTGCGCAACCTCTGCAATTGCGCACCAATTATTTCTTGTCCTCTATTTTCATCCTGGGTTGAATTCGCTACTCTAGGCTCATCCTTGCGCTGGATTGCTGCTGAGGATTGGCTGGGTTTTACCTTTTTGGAACGTGTTTGAATCGAATCGCTTATGTACACTCCTATCTTGACAATTGCAGTTTTAACAGCGGCTCTGGGGCTTAGTGGCGGCATCGCAGAGGTGAAGGCCCAACCTCGTAGTGATGTTGCTCAACTCACGCCTTCCACCTCGTCTACGGCGAGTACAACCGATGTTTACTTTATTAACCGTGCCAAGAACCTCGCGCGACAAGCCGCAATTACTGCCAATGGTGGACTAGAGCGATATCGGCCTGACCCCAAAATGTTTGGTCCGGCTGTGCAGACAACCTATGCAAGAAATAGCGATGGGAGTATTACCTTTACCTTCACGGGGGGTTTCCCAGGTGCGGCACCCAGCATCGAAACGGTGGCTACAGTAACGCCTGGTGGCAACGTTAACCTCGATTACAATGGTGCCCTGCGCAGTGGTATCGGTGCGGGTTCCCTACCTCCTAGCCGGCCCCCATCCTTTTCAACCTTGTCGCCTCCACCTGGTCCTTATATCATCCCTGTACCGCCTGCCATCACCCCACCCGTATGGCCTTCCGCAACACCGCCTGCGTCAAACAGTACGCGTGGACTGCCGAGTCTGACCCCTAGCACTCCTGTGCCCCCTGTATCGTTGCCTCCTACGTCAGCCATTGCTCCTCCTCAAATTTCTCCCTTGACGGCCATTTCTCCCAGTTCAGTGCCGTCAACCATCACCCCTCCCAACCGAGTGGCGACGGGTTGGATTGACCAAGATGCCTTTTTTGCCAAGGCCCGCAACTTGGCTCGGCAGGCTGCCATTAAAGCCAACGGTGGCTTAGATCGCTATCGACCTGAACCTGCGATGTTTGGGCCTTCTTCGCAATCGCCAGCGGTTAAAAATTCAGATGGCAGCATTACCTTTACGTTTAAAGGTGGCACCCCAGGGGCGATCGCAATGACGGTCGAATCTGTGGTTGTGGTTAGCCC
>DATNQK010000277.1:0-23203 GCA_036704065.1 Stenomitos sp. | reverse complement strand
CGTTTTCATCTTCCTAGGTATGGCAGTGGAGGCTTAAACCTATCATGACGCCTGACCATCCTTGACTACTTTTCATGCAACAAAGCCGTTGAATTTGACGCTCAGCTTCAGGAACTTCGTCAAGAATCCCATGCAGGTTGGTTCGTGCGACGGGTTGAACGGCTAGAACGCGAGAACCTAAAACTACGGCTCGAACGTGACAAAGCTTTGTCTCCAGAGCAAAAGACCACTGTTGCTGAAATCCAACGGCTGAAGCAGGAGAATCAGGCGATCGCACTTCAACTCAAGCAAGCTCAAGACAAACTCGACAGCTTCAGACGATTGCTTTTCGGGGGAGAGGCGGGAGAGGCTGACCCTGTAGGCTAAGACTGAGGCGGAACCTAAGGTGGCAACAGCAAAGGCAAATCTCGACCAGAGCTTTGCCGTAAAGAGAGTGGCGATCGCTCTCCGATAATTCAGGCTCCAATAGATGGATCCTTTATCGCTAATTCCTGAATTCATCCCTACTGTTTACTTGGAACGCCTGCAATGAGGTTGCAAAAGGCAATAGTCACAGCCGGAAACTTGAAAGGGCACTAGTGGTCGTCGGGCGATCACACGTAACCACGATTTCGACAACATGGGGGCATCTGGGTTGGGACGATATGCGATCGCCTCTACAGAGGTTTGATGCCTCTCCAATAAGGGTGGGACATGCATCTGACCAAGGCAACTGCCATCTGCGACGCCTCCGCATCTTTCTCTTTTCGATGGCATTATCCTGCTTATTATCGCCTCAATTCCTTACTGCATATATCTCGTAGAGAATTTCAGTTAACTTCATCAATCAAACAGTAAGAGTGTTGAGCAGGAAAATCGATCATCACTTCTCGTAAGGTGATACGCAAAAATACAGTTTATTTTCTTTATAATCTGAAAAGTTTTATAACTATATACGCATACATTTAAGAATTGGCCATATAGTTGGCATAGCTTAAATAGTTAGAGGAGTATGATTATGGCTTTTTCTAAAGCTCTGAAATATGTCTCAGCTATTTCAATCACCGCTACACTGCTTGCAATAACCACAATAAGCTCACTTTCAAATCAGCCTCGCTGGTCCTCAAATTTATTACTTTTTAACAGGTTGGAAAGTCTCCGCCAAGTACAAAATAGTGTGGTGGGTCCAGACTTTAAAGTACATGCGCCTGGGCCTAGTAAAATTTATTTTGTTCCTGGAATCCGTGGTAAGGCATTAGCTACTACAGGTGGTTCTCCTGATAGCTCTGATGGTGGAGCATATCTAACCATAAATTATAAAGATTTTTTTGGTAAAGACATTACTCAAGGGGAAGTCTCCCTTTGGTTAAAGAAAACAATTGAAAAAACAATACCTTATCGAACACCAATCGTTGGGATTTTCGGAACACAACCTTATGGCTCTCAAGGGCCTACTGGAAACGAAGGTTATGTTTCTATATCAGCAACATGGAACGATGGACTAAGTGGAAAGGAAGGAATCAATTTCTCTATCACTCAAAATACTAGCAAGCATGAAATAATCACGATTAATGATCCTGATTGGAATTCTTCAGTTATTCCTATTAATCAATGGTATCACTATCGATTTGTATGGAATATTAAAGGTATTCAAGGTGGTACTGAAAAAATGCAGCTCTGGCGTAATGATTTGAAGATTGCCAACTACACAGGTACGATTCAAGGAATTGCACCACCCAATTACAGTACCTACACTTCAGATGAAGTTAGAATACTGGGAAATCATCACTTAGATCGGCATGGCAATCGACCTATTCTATATTTGGATGAGCTTCAAGTGCGTAAGTTTGCTTCCCACTAATTCAACAAATGTTAAAACAGTCAGACTCCCCAGCAAAGCTTGTGGCTTAACAAGTGCGATCACCACAAAAACAGTTAACTTTGCTGGGGTCTGGTTGTTAAGCCTTAAAAGCTAACCCTAAATTAATGTCATTGCGAAACTGTCTGGAAAACACAATTTCTCATTCATAATTGTCTTGAAGGCTAATGTCTTGAGGGCTAATGGCATCACGCGCAGCAGCAGTTGAATCTGGCTAAATTCATTCAACTTCAGTGCTGAAGCTATACACCTTCTGGACCGCAATCAAGAAATTGAGGTAATTGTACTCATTAACTTTGAATGAACTCATTCCTTGATTCTACCGCACCTACCTTTTCTCCCTCAGCTACGTAAATGAGCAGATTACTTCACAGAAGAGTTCTAACCTAATTCCAGGGTAGTAACTCCAAAAATGTGTTCGGGATCCATCGTTGGCTCGTTACCCCAATACATCCGCACGCAGGTAAAAACAGGCTGCAATCCATAGCGCTCAACTAACACAGGCAGATCTGGATTGATATCGGGAATATCAATGAATACGGGCTTTCCCTCGCAATGGTGAACCAAAGATCGAAACAAGCTATCAGCAATTTCTAATGTCTCAGCAAACAAAGGTCCGATTTTGAAGCCTTCACGACAAGTTCGTAGCACCCCATAACCTACTAGCCTTCCATGCTCCATTACCCCGTATGCAGCTTTAGACAGTCTTATCCAAGGCTCTAAAAACTGCGGACGCGCTGCTGGAAAGAGTTGTGCATCATAAGACATGATCACGTCTAAAGGAATCTCCTTAAGCGGAACCACTTCACTGGAGACTCCATCTGATAAAAGCGAATAGCTGGCATGGCGGATATGACGGTATGCTGCCCTAAATCCAGCTTGACGATACGTTGCCTCGCGCTCAAGGACACCATCCAACCCGATACTTGCCCCTTCCTGCTCTAGCCGATCTGTCAAACCGTGCCATGCTGTTGACCATAGTTGCATTCCATACCCGCACCCACGATATTGGGGTTGAACAATATACAGTCCAATAAAGCCAAACTGAGCGTTATAGCGCATCGCAGAGATACAGCCAATGGGTTCTCCCTGTAGCTCAGCAATGAGAAATCCAGACGGATCTGCGTTATAAAATGCCGTTGCATCATGTAAGCCAGGATTCCAGCCTTCTTGAGCAGCCCAATCTAGCACAAGCTGTAATTCAGAGGGTTGCATTACTCGAATAATGGGTCTTGAACTCATGCCTCCTAATTTCCTTCAACGATCTATTTGTATCTTTTCTATTTTTTAGAATGCTATACACGGTGTCATTCAATGGGCTAAAGCTTCTAGTGTCACAATTGAGGGTACTACTATCGGCCAGGATGCTACCCTGACCGATAGTAATGGATCTTTTAGTCATCGCCATTTACGAGTTGTCACAAGTACTGTTCACTGTCTACGGTAATGGAGGAAATGGCTGTGGCCGAGCAGCGCAAAATCCTACATGTTGATATGGATGCATTCTTTGCTTCTGTTGAGCAGCGTGACAATCTTGAGCTAAGGGGCAAGCCAATCGTAGTCGGTGGTCGTCCGGAAACTCGGGGAGCTGTTGCCGCAGCTAGCTATGAGGCCAGGAAATTTGGAATTTACTCAGCTATGCCAAGCCGTGTAGCTATATTGAAGTGCCAAAACCTGATCTTTGTTCCACCGCGTATGGACGTGTACCGTCAAGTCTCCAGGCAAATTGCAGAAGTCTTCTACCGCTATACTGACCTCGTTGAGCCTATCTCGCTTGATGAAGCTTACCTAGATGTCACTGAAACCAAAGTAGGTGAACCCTCAGCAATCCTCACAGCCAGAGCAATCAAATCAGAAATTTTCAAGACAACTGAATTAACGGCCAGCGCTGGGGTATCTGTAAACAAGTTCCTCGCAAAAATGGCGTCAGGTCTCAACAAACCTGATGGATTGTCACTGATTCATCCTGATCAAGCCATCGCATTCATGGAGCAACTACCTATCGAAAAGTTCCACGGTATTGGTAGAGCCACCGCAACTAGGATGCATCAACTGGGCATTCGCACAGGTGCAGATCTCAAGCACCACTCTGAGGCTGAGCTAGTTGAGTACTTTGGTAAAGTGGGAAGACACTACTATGCGATCGCTAGAGGGATTGACGAGCGGCCCGTCAACCCCAACCGTATCCGTAAGTCTGTGGGTGCAGAGCGAAGTTTCTTTCCAGACCTAAGTGATCGCGCTCGAATGGTTGCTGAACTAGAGTCGGTTACAGGAATAGTGGAGCAACGTTTGGAAGGCAAGCAAGGCCACACCGTTACGCTCAAGATCAAGTATGCAGACTATCAGCAGCTTACCCGCTCTCGAACACTGAAGCAGCCAATTGGCACGGCAAGCAATATTTTTCCTTTAGTTAAAGAGCTATTTGAGGCAACGGTGGAGGATGGCCGCGAGGTCCGTTTACTAGGTATCTCTATTGCAAGCTTTGCTGCATCTCAAGCAGAAACAGAATCTCTACAACTCTGTTTGACCTTATAAGATACCTGCGCTGTGCTTTGCAATTCTTTTAGACACCTTGTAAAGCTGTCTTTGCGCTTCCTTGACGGGAGCACCCTGTAAGCCTGTTGACCAAACACAACGACGATTGCATTATGGCGCGATCGCCCGAAGCCAACAACTAGACCAAGCTATTTCCCCTCTCTTTTTACAATTTAAGGCCATGACAGAAATGCATGTCATCGGTTTTGGCTGTTGCGACTGAGCTAGAAAGTTTGGTTATTTTTCACGCAGTAATAACAGTAATTCACTCGATGTACTTTGCCATAGATTCGGCTCGTCTGCGGACACCTACTTTTCTACGTTTGTCTCGGCGCGTCTTCGCTATCTCCATCACCCGTTCCATAACCTCCGCATCTTGACGACAGATTAGGTATGCGGCCTCTAAAAACGTTTCCTTAGTGACCCTGTGATCTGAACAGATGTCCTTGATCCCCCTACTAATGCTCTCATCCACTCGTAAGGTAAATGATACAAGGTTGTCTTGTTCTATTAATGTATTGTTGTTTTGTTGTTTTGTTGCATTATTACTTTGTTGATTAGTTGAGTTGAATTCCGGCGCTGAAAATAATGCTTTGTCTTCAGCCCCAGTCTCTATGCTCCTGTGTAATGCATTTGTTCTCTGAAGCAGGCTTGACTCCCTAGGGGGCACTTTCGCTCGTGCGCGTGATTTCAGCCTGCTATTGGCGTCAGCGATTTGTTGGTCTTCAGACATCTCGATTCTACTCGCTTAATAATTTCGGCAAAAGGATATTCCAGATCCGGATAACCTAGTTCTTCTAAGGTTTTTCCAGTATCAATTGCTTGCTTGAAGCGCTCGCTTTCTAAAACTGATGGCAGAACATCAATTTCTTCAGCCACCTCTTTCATATCTTCTATGCTGGCCTGACTCCGCTTTGCTTGGGTTAAGCCTACCCACTTATCCCTAAAAGGTAAGATTCCTAAAATAATTCCTTCAAAGGCATCGACTGTTTTCAATTCATCAACCAGTTGCAGTGTCCGCAGCAATGAATGCAATCCCTTTGAGGATGCTTCAGCAGGAATAATCAAACAGTCCGCTGCAACAATCGCTGTCAAGCAGATTTGGCTCCGCTGAGGTGGAGAATCTATGATACACACATCAAACAGCAGAGAGATTTGCTTCAATCGCATTCTCATAGCCAGTTCTCCCATAGCACTGGCCGACAAGAATTCTTGAATTGTCTCTAGTCCATTATCTGAAGGAATTAACCACAAGTTCTCGTATTGAGTTTCATAGATCCCATCCTCAACTTGAACTTGTTTCTTGAGCACTTCTAGCAGAGTCGGATGCTCATCTTCAACTTCATGACCCAAGTAGAGCGTTAGGCTCGATTGCGGATCTGCATCCACTAAAAGCACCCGATATCCTCTTCTAGCCAAAGCTCTGGCTAAAAAGAATGATACCGTTGTTTTTCCTTGTCCGCCTGCAAGGGATGCAGCAGTTAATGTAAACACTTACTCATCTCCTCTTAAAGCAATTACTCATTGATGTATTACAGCAATGCTGTAATGACAAAAACTCATAACTCTGCCTTGACATAAAACACTCACTAATTAAAAGGGTATTAATACAATATGTCAATACTTTAATGCAATACTTGTTGAATACAACAAAACAACAATGCATTATTTATGCAATAAGTTGTTTGATTGATTGATGAATGAATCAACTTGATAACGATTTGATTATCAGAAAGAGGTCAGGTTCATTGAGAAGCGAATAGCCCCAGTAAAACTTTGCATTATGACTACCAACCTAGTGAACGGTATCGTCGCGCCAACCGCAGCTCGTACAGTCGTAATGCACCAATTCTTCATCCTCAATCGCCGCTTTGCACTGAGGACAAACTCCTGTAAAGAGTGGGTGCGTGTCGAGCAGTTCCAGGCGATCGCTGCTCGATAGGAAATGCTCTGGCTGCAATACCAATTCACCATCATAGTAAGCTGCCCCCAAAGGCTCCCATTGGCCCAGCACCTCCGCAAAATCAGGGCAAGGCAACTCCGTTGGGCCTAAGGGATGGATCCCACAAACCAAATACTCTTGGCCCAAATATCCGCTAAACATCTGGCAATGTTCGCACTCTTCACTTTTGGGCATTTTTATTCCCGAACAAACTTTTTTTTGAGACTAGGCGATCGCATCGTTGCAAAAGAGCGACCGAACTGAACAATCGGGTGCTGTATCGTGACTGTGCGATCGCCATTATCAAAGCAGGGATGCCATGCAGTTTTGCCGAAGACTATTCGTCCTTCGCAGTAATTTGTTTCAGATGAATATGCTTGCTCCCTAATTTGATTTCTAGGACATCACCCACCTTCAAACCCAGCTCCTCGGTGTAAGCTGGGCCAATTATGACTTGACCATTTTTTTGAATACTAGCGCGATAACTGCGACTCCTTCCACGACTAGTCTTTTCAATGTCTGCATCAACCGCAATTCCCTTCGCTTCAAGCAATGCATTGAGGAATGCACCTATATTGACTCGGTCTTCTCCATCCTTAACAGAGCTAACATAACCACATGCCCGTGCTTTCTCCCGCCGAGATAGATGGGGGATTTCATCCACTTTCTTCAACAGCGCTTTTCCTGTTAAAGCCTCGCGTTTGACTTGTGTCTTCATTGATATCTTATTGAGCTACAACACCATTCCAAATGGTGTCCTAAATTTAGCATAAAATAAAAACAATTTAATAGAATAAGCTTAAATTAGAATATGAAATTGCTTTTGATCTCTAATTAATTTCTAATAAAATATCCTGCAATACTTGATCGTTCTTCTCCATGCTCTACTGTACGTGCGGCTACAAAGTATCATCAATTGTCTGTAAGTCTTTTGCCTTGTTGCTCTAACAACCCGATCAACAGCGCTGCTGCTTCATGCTTCGCTTTCTTCTTGTTCGAGCCTTTTGCAGTGGCCGATAACGATAACGCTACGACCGTGCAACTAAATCCAGCCTCTTCCGCCACAAACTCGTAGGCAGGTAGAGCCACTTGACCTTGTTGACAACGTTCTTGCAACGCTCCAATGGGATTCTCAATGTCGGCGATAACACAGGCTTGCGGTTCTTCTTTAGGATTCACTTCTGCTTCAGGCTCTTGCTTTTGAACCCTTTCCTCTACATGCAGCACATCAACATAGCGCTCAGCGCGGCGTAGTGCTCTCACTCGCTCTCGTTCCAGCAACTTGACCAGCGCCTCTTCAGGGTCATCATCTGGGTATAAATAGGCTAAATAGCCCAATTGGGCTTCATTCACGCAGATTGAAAGGGCCTTTTGGTTGCTCATAATCTTCATCGCCGCAACTGCGGATACTCAATCAGCAGTGGAGCGTCTGGAAAATATCGTGTTGAAAAGGGCACTTTCTTTTTCCAGCCTGTCAACGTGCTGATCACAATGGGTGTTTTGAGACGCTCCAATTCCTGCACTTCCCAAAACATAGCCCATGTTGCGCGATCGCTTGCTGTAGATTTAGGGCGAACATTCGACTTTCCAGGGTAGCGGCCTCGACGCGATTGCACACAACCGACGTAAAGCCCTCGCCAAGTCACTTCAGGTTTCAGAGGTTGTTCTCCTTGGGCATGAGAAGCATAGATCAATACCTCAACCGAGTAACCCTTCCGCAATTTCTCAACCTCTGCCAACACTTCAAACTCCATGCTCCCATAGGCCACTTTGGGGACATCCCCCGCACCTAAATCGTCGCTGTCGAGTTGGGCGGCGATCGCATCCAATCCAGAGATCAAATGCTCCTCTGGCACTGGAGCTAACAGGGCAAATGCGTTTGTTTTGGGCATAGGAGTCAGGGAAAGCAATTTATCAGCTTTCCTAGCCTACTGGAAACGGTCTGTTTTATTTCAGTCGTTTATGCAGCAGGGTATAGCGCTCCCGATCCTTGATCTGATTGACAGCCAGACCTATAGCTTTCTGGGAGCCAACGATAATCGCTAACTTTCGCGCACGCGTTAGTCCGGTGTAGATCAGATTCCGGCTCAACATCATAAAGTGCTGCATAAACATCGGCATAATTACCACTGGATATTCGCTACCCTGAGACTTATGGATTGTGACTGCCCAAGCCAAGCCAATTTCATCTAGGTCTGCCAGGTCATAGCTGACCCGTCGCTGGTCAAAACGCACAATGGTTTCCTGCTCTTCTAAATCAATTGCTTCGATAACCCCCAAGTCCCCGTTGAACACTCACGGTGATAATCATTCGATTTCTGGATTACGCGATCGCCCACTCGGAGAATACCTCCACCTCTGGCCCATTCCAGTTTGCTCGGATGCGGCGGATTGATCATCTCTTGCAGCACACGGTTGAGATTGCGTGTGCCGACCTCCCCTCGCGTCATCGGGCAAAGCACTTGTACATCCTGGGCTGGATTAAAGCCCAGAGATGGAATCAACGAGTCAATCAGGTCGCGGATCCCTTGTACTCCGTTCTCTGCTTCTTCAATCCCCAGCCATAAACAATCACTTTTGGGTGCATTCGTAACCCGCTCTAGTTGTGGGAATTGACCCTGATTGATGCGATGAGCATTGCTGACAATCTGACTTGCTGCTGCCTGCCGAAACACTTCCGTTAGCTTCACAACTGGAATCGAGCCTGACCCGATCAAATCCCCCAGCACATTCCCTGGCCCCACACTGGGAAGCTGATCAATATCCCCCACCAGCAACAGTTGGCTCTCAGATGCGATCGCCTTCACTAAGGAATGCCCCAGGAAGAGATCCATCATGGAGGACTCGTCCACGACAATCGCCTGCCCTGCAATGGGGTAGTCAGGGTCGCGCTTGAACTTCATCGTCTTGGGGTCAAACTCCAGCAGACGATGCACTGTCTTGGCCTCTTGTCCGGTCATCTCACTGAGGCGTTGTGCAGCTCGTCCAGTAGGTGAGGCTAAAGCAATCTCTTTGCCCATCGCTTTCCAGAGCGCCACGATGGTACGAGTAGTGAATGTCTTGCCTGTGCCAGGGCCACCCGTCAAGATCAAGATGCGGCTGCTGGCAGCTAGCTCTACCGCTTGTCGTTGCTGTTCAGATAATGGAAGACCCGACTTTTCAATGAAGCGCTCGACCCAGCGGCGCACTCGCTCTAGGTCTACTGCTATCGGTTTGAGCAGCAGTTGCTTTAACCTCAACGAGAGATGGTACTCTGCCTGGAAAAATGGAGGTGCATAGTACAGGTTCTGGCCTTCATATCCTTCAACTCCTTTCTCGCCAATCAGTTGGCCATCATTGATCATGCAGTGGATACAAAACTCCACCTGATCCGCTTTGGGTTCATAGTCCTTAAGCGCGAGTCGCTTGGTCGTGCGCTCGATCAGTTCGTTCTGAGGTAAAAAGCAGTGACCCTCTTCCGATGCCTCCCCCAACACATGCAGAATCCCACTGCGGTAGCGATACTCTGAATTGGGTTCGATGCCGATGTTACGGGCGATCGCATCTGCGGTGACAAAGCCGATGCCGTAGATGTCAGTTGCAAGGCGATAAGGGTTTTGCGTGACGATGGAAATAGACTCGTCTCCGTATTGCTTGTAGATTTTGACGGCATAGACCGTGGATACCCCATGCCCTTGGAGAAACAGCATCACCTCTTTGATGGCCTTCTGCGTTTCCCAGGTGGTCTGGATCATCTTGACCCGCTTTTTGGCAATGCCAGGGACTTCGACTAAGCGTTCAATCTGATTCTCGATAATGTCGAGTGTTTCTAAGCCAAAGTGAGCCACAATCCGTTTGGCTGTGACAGGACCGACGCCCTTGATCAATCCGCTGCCTAAGTATTTCTCGATCCCTGTCAGGGTTGCAGGCTTGGTTTCACGGTACGTCTTGACCTGGAACTGAGGCCCGAATTTAGGATGCTCTCGCCAAGTCCCTGTTAGGTGCAGAGTTTGGCCTGCTTGGATATTGGCAAAGTTACCGACGATAGTGAGTAAGTCCCGCTCTCGGGGCACCTTAAAGCGTGCAACAGTATAGCCACTTTCCTCAGAGTGGTAAGTCAGACGTTCGACAACCCCTTGAATCTCTTCTAAAGGGGGTAATGGTCTAGTCCCAGTCCCTTGATCCGACATTGCATTTCTAATCGCCTACAATCGCCAGATAAATGCAGGCTCAGATTCTTCATTGTTCCATACCAATGCTCGCATTTCAGGTTCTGACATTGATAAGACAACTACTGACCCTGTGCCGATTACTCGTGCAAAACCCCGCGATCAAGGGCACAAAACGCAGGATGACGCTATGACACAAGCGCCTTGAGTTCTCGATCAGCACCTAAACGGACGTATGCCCGTTCGCACAATCGCCTAACGGCCTGGGGACTTTTTTGTTGTTTTTTTGCAAATTGAAGGACAGAACTAGCAGGTTGATTGATACCATAAATGGCTTCGATGACAGACCGTTGCCTGGGGTTCAATCGTGCCAAGGAGCGCTCGATTTGCTGGCAGATTAAATCTCGCTCAACAGGTAATGACATCGGCTCCGTCAGTTCAACATAACCTTCCTTGAGAATTCTTGGCAGCAGTCTGTACAAAAGGTTTTGCTGCCGTCGCGATCTTCTCAAGCGACTCCGGATCCGATTCGCTAGAGATCCAGAATCCTGATTTGCCTGATTAGGTGCCTCGCATAAGCTTTCCCACAAGGCTAAGTAGCCATCCTGCAACAAATCCTCCATATCCTGCATAGTCGCAATGTGGCGATAGGTGACGGCAATATCGCGCACAAGTGACTCGTACTCCAGAAACGAAATTTCAACAATTTCGTGGCGCTCACCTGATTCGCCCTCCTGTAGCTGTCGGCGTCGGCGTGGCTGCATCAATAATGGCTGTATCAAAGCAGGCTCCCCCTCCAAAACGGCAATCAAGACACTGACATGCTTGTATTAAGTAAAAGATTGTTATCTATACACTTAACTAAACTGCGATAAGTATACCAAGTTGGGCACTTTTTTTCATTTAGTGACTTGATGTACTAGGGCACTAAGCTATATTGAGGGTAAAAGTTCCTTAAGCTGCATTTCTTCTGAAAATGACGACTGAGCGGTTACAATTCGACGCGGTGCTAGCAGAAATCGATGCCATCCTCCTAAACGCCAAGCAAAAGCCTTTGAAAAGATCGGAGGTTAGCGTTTTGCAAGGAGCATGGGGCGGTTTGACGTACAGCGAGATGGCCGAGCGATCGCCTTATAACACCTCTAATTTGCAACGGAAGATTGCTCCTCAGCTCTGGAAACGGTTATCTACAGCGATGGGTCAAGAAATATCCAAGCCACGTTTCCGATCAACTATGGAATCTTTATTAGAGGAAAAGGGACTAGAACTAGAAGTAGAGAGCAATAAAAAGCGATTTATTGGAGTAGCACCATCACTGACCAAATTTGTAGGCCGTGTCGCGGAAGTCAATGAGTTGTCAGGGCATCTCACCCAAGCACGCTGCATTTTCGTTTCGGGGGCGCAGGGAATCGGCAAGACTGCCTTAATCGCAAAAGTATTTGAGGGGCAAAAATCTCTCAACACTTTTGAAAGCTATGTCTGGAAATATTGTATTAGTGACGATCCAAAGCAAGATTTGTTAGACCTTTACAGAATGTTGGATCTTGCAACGAAGTCTGACGATAACAATATAGAATTTTTACGAATTCAAAGAAATTTAATTGTATTAGATGGCATCGATGGTTGGTTAACCAAATATCGACCGCAAACCGAGAGGTTGCTCAAGGTCTGGATTGAAGGAGATCACCAAAGTTGCCTTCTTATTACAGCACGAGAGTCATTAACTTTAGTGGATAGACTGATTCAAGGGGGACGTCCGGTTAAAAAACTTTTGCTAGAAGGATTGTCTCTTAAAGATGGGCGAACTTTACTTAAAGATCATCAAGTAGTGGGTCGTCCAGCAGATGAACTCATGGATTCTTATCGCGGCAATCCAATGTTGTTACTTCAAGCATGTGGGAAAATAGCGCTACTAGGCGGTGATATAACCACGTTTATGGACAGTAAGACATCAATGGCTGTAAATGCAATGGCTGAAAGCCTAGATGCATTATTCTTCGGTCAGTCTTCACGCATTAGCGAAGAGCAAAGAGCGCTCTTAGGAAACTTGGCTAGACTCACTCAAACAGCACCAGTAGCTCTAAATCAAACCTTGATGAATCTGTGTCAGCTTTCTTCGGATAGATTTGCCTCCATGTTAAATGCGATAGAAATGCTACAGTCTTTGTCGCTCGTGAAAGTGACCCAAGCTAACCGAGAGGTATCAATTGAGGTACCCAAGCCAATCAGGAAATATATTTCGACTCATATTTCTGATTTTTCCCAAATAGGCAATTAAGGATGTGAAATTTTGCATCAATCCCTGGTGTCAAAGCAGAGTAAATCAAGAAGAAAGTGAATCATGTCTCAACTGCGACTCACCATTGCTAGTCGGCGGTCGATTTAAGATCATTCGGCCAATATTTGATATCCACCGCTTACACCCGACAGATATTTACGAAGTCATTGATACAAAGGGATCCTGGATAAGTCCGCCGAATTCACTCAAAATTCTCAAGGTGCTTAAGGCGTTCGATCCCGATGGTACTTATCGTAAGATGTTGCAGCGCGAAGCTGAAATATTGCAGTTATTCGATAGCCCAGCAATCCCTAGAGTTGATATAGATGACTTTTTTTCAATCAGTTTGACAAATGGGCCAGATGAGTTATGGTGCTTGGCCATCGCCAAACTTGAAGGGATAACACTAGACTGCTGGTTGAGAGAAAACGACCCTATCGATCAAAGCTTAGCGATTGAGTGGCTATCACAGATGGCAGACATATTGACTCTGATTCACGGTCAAGGAATTATTCATCGGGATATTAAACCAACTAACATTCTCGTCACGCCAAATCGATCACTTGCATTACTAGACTTTGGCGGTGCCAGGATAACGACTGATACCTATTATGCAAAGTTAGCAGGTGGAAGCGGAGGAAGCTTGACCCAGATATACTCTTTGGGCTACACGGCTCCAGAACAGATGAACGGGAGGGGTTTGCCACAATCTGATTTCTACAGTTTGGGACGGACTTTTATCAACGTATTAACTGGAAAGGATTTTAATGAAATTCCAAGAGATGAAGATTCAGGTACATTGCTCTGGCAGCCGTTGGCGAAGCAAATAGATCAGCCTTTACGGCAGTTTATCGAAACATTAGCAAGTCCAGTTGTAGGGAAACGACCCAATTCCGCCGCCGAGATATCCTCATTTCTACAAGATGTATTGCCAATTCGACTGAGGCGCAACCGTCTCTGGAAATCGAAGCTAGTTCGCAGTGGTGCCTTTATAGCTTTGGGAACCCTCATCTGGGGATCAGGGCAATGGATAAAAACAACTCTCGCAAACCATTACCGCGAAATGGGGGAAATGCAAGTGAGACAAAGCAATTGGCCAAGCGCGAGATCGAACTTCGAGAAGGCGTTGAAGCTAGAGCGAACATCAGACACATTGAACAACTTAGGCTACACCTGCGCTCAACAACAAGATCGAGAATGCGCTGTAGAAAACTACACAGAGGCTATACGAAAAGGGCCAGAGGGCTACTCAGCATATTTTAATTTAGGAGCTTTATACGAGGACGAGGGGAATTTTACAGCAGCAAAAACAATTTACGAAAAGGCAATCCAAGCAAGTAAAGGAAAAGCCGCAGAGCCGCTAAACAACTTATCAAGACTCTATTTAATTCAACGTGATGCACAACAAGCAAAAGTTCTAGCCGGAAAAGCGCTAAAATTAACTAGCGTCAGAGAAAATAGCTACGCTAAAGCAGTAATCTTAAAAAACCTAGGATGGTCTTACCTTATTCAGAAGAAATATGATTTAGCTCAAAATATGTTAAATCAATCGATAAAACTATATCCCAACTTAGCCAGTTCCCATTGCCTTTTAGCGCAGACACTTGAAGCTCAGTCTACTAATGCATGGAAAGAATGGAGATTCTGTGTTTCTATTCAATCAGAAGACGCAGGAAATCCAGAAGTTTTAGAGTGGCGTCAAGGATTAGTTAATCGCCTTTCTATAAGAGACAAGTAAGATGCACTTACAAAAGCTATTGGTTTTACTAATTAGCCTCTATTCTTTATGCAGAGTTGCACCTATAAATGCAGAGACATCACAAAAATGTAGAGTAATAGGTAGGGTAGTAGAAGGTGATAGCTTAGTCAAGGCAGGAACTGCATTATGTGAAGGCCAAAATCTCATCATAAAATCCCCTATTCTTGTAACGTGCATACCAATCCGAAGAACCATATTACTATCCGAAATAAAAGATATAAAACAGTGTGACAGTAAATCACAGATTAATCGTAATTGCTTAACTGAAATACAAAGTTTCTGTACGCGCTTCAGAAATCACCAAAGTAAAAAACCTATACTTATTTCACCCTATGGTACGACACTAGAAAAAAACATAGAATATATAACTTGGAAACCAGTTTTCAATGCTCAGAAATATCGCATATCAATTCTAAGCAATGCCGATATTCTACAAATAACTGCAAACTCAAATCAAGCTATCCTACCCAAAATACGGCCTTCATCATCAGTTCAGATAGTAATTGAAGCAATATCTAAAGAACGAGTTATATCAACTTCCTCGACTACAATAAATATTTTAAATTCAGCTCAAAAAGAACAACTTGAATCTCTAATTCAAAAAATAGATTCATTAAATATAGAGGCTCAAGAAAAGATAAAAATGAAGCTATCAATTTTTGAAAAATACAATCTTATAGACAGAGCCATAAGAATTGTAAGTAATTCATTAGATATTTATCCAAGCAATCCAACATTAAAAAGAATTCTAGGAGACCTATATTTAGAAGCAGGATTTTGGAAAGAAGCTGAAATAAACTATCAAGTAGCCAAAAAAGAAGCAAAGATATCACAAGATGAAAAAGAATATGTATTAGCAAGTTTAGGCTTAGATTTCATCATGCATAATACAACTTATAACCAAGAACCCACCAACACTGCTCCACCCCAATAAAAAGGACTATAACCTCTTTTCATCATGTATTGTTGTGACAAGCTTAAAGCTTCAGACTTAGATCTACCAGCCGAAAGCTGCCTGTAGAACTCAAAAATCATTTCTGCTTGAACTTTATCATCAATTGACCATAAATTAGCAAGGGTAGAATTTGAACCAGACTGAACAGTCGCCCCAGCAATTCCTAACGACGCTCGACTATCACCTTTAGCTGTTTCACATGCACTTAAAACAAGAAGATTTATTGGATATTTTAGTCCTTTAAATAGTTTTTCAATAGTCAATAAGTCAATTTTAGTTTTCCAACCCAACAAATATGTTTGTTTAGGATCAGACGAAAATTGACCATGCGTAGCGAGATGGATAATTGGATAATTACTATTCCATTTAAGATTATCTAGAGTAAAATCTTTATTCATCAAGACCTTGGATCTTGATAATATTGAGCGTATCTGATCGAGTTCTTGCGAAACGTATGAAAGTTCCGAAAATTCTTGTTCATTATTAGCAATAGATAAACCAGCCAATAATCCAACCATTTTATTTTCTGATAATTTTTGCGGAGGTCTAGTTTTAGAACCTATACTATAAGAAATACTATATTTTTCAACCAAGAATTTGTTTCCATCAAATAGCAAACCCCACGGAATTTGCTGCAATCGACTATTAACAGAAAATACCACTGAGCCAGACTGGGGCAAGATAGAAGCGGCAGGCTTAAGAACTGCGTCGTAAAGGTTTAAAAATAATGCGTGAAATTGACTTTCAGATAATAATTCAAAACGATCACTATGAATATTATCTAGAACATCCTTAACAGCAGTATCAACTTTAGCTGGGCTCAGACTAACTGATTTAAAAGAACCATTTTTATATCTAACAACTAACTCATACTTATTTTCTAAAGAAAGTAAATATAAGACAGCATCAGGCGAATCTTTATAAGACAAATCTAGAAAACTGAATAGATTAATATTTCTACAATTCAAATAGTTTTCCAACTCTGCGATTTGAAATTTTTCATAGACTTTGATAATACGGCTTATGTCAATAGAATTTTCATTGAATAAGACAGACATATATTCTAGATAAATTGGTTCTTGGCTTTCAAGAAAATCATATTGGTAATTAATATTTGCTGCCAAGGTACCCATTCTAACATTATCTAAAGCTTTAACAGAAAGCTCATAATTCAACATTGATTTGGGCACATTTCCCAAATATCGATAAGATTTACCTAGCATCCAGTACCAATTAGATGCTAGACCAGCATCTCTAGAAAGACTAGCCATGTTAATAGCTTTCTCAAGATATTTTGATGCTTCTATATAATTATGTTGTTTGAAACTAATTTTACCTAAAAGGCCATTAATTCTCGAAATAACTGTTTGATTAAGATCCCTTTCACTAGCTTTACGTAAATCATAAAGCAAATCATACAAACTAATTTCTAATTGAGGAGTTTGATCAATATAAGAAATCAGAATATCAATAGAACTTAAGCGTAAAGAAACAGGTATAGAAGTAGAAGTAACTAAAAGGGTGTAAAGGTTATTTGAGAAAGAGAAAGCTTGATGGCTGAATTTTATTTCTAAATCTTCAAAATAATTATTATTAGACACATCAGAATATAAACTAAGCCAATTACCGAGTGCTAAAATACGGATATTTAAATCATCATTTTCTGACAACAATCTATATCCCTCAAATGCATTATTTAGATGCATTTTGGATTGTGGTAAATTCTGTATTCTTTGTAATGGAGTTTGACTGTTTAGATAATTTCTTAAATTTCGATGAAAGAGCTGGTATTCTAGATTTGCTAAAGACAACTGAATAGACGAGGACAAAGAACTATCCTTATTTGCCTTCAAAGCAACTTCTAAGACGGTTCTTGAAATCTCTAAATGTCCTAACCGTCTTAGCGCAATTCCTAACTGCATAAGTAAACCAGGAGAAGTATGGTTTAAAGATTCAACATATTGAAGATTATTTTGATTAAATTCTTGTAAATCACCTTTGCATAGAGTATCAGGTATTTTAGCTTTATTCGTTACTACAGTACATTGATAGTAAGGATTGTCATTCTGTGACAATCCAGACACTGAATATATAACTGTAGCAAATATAAACCCAGTGCTTATTAGAATTTTTGAAAAACTGTTCATCATAAGATTTTCCAAATAAGACTCAGTGAAACACCATT
The DNA here is from genome assembly GCA_036704065.1 of Stenomitos sp. Lineage (GTDB taxonomy): Bacteria > Cyanobacteriota > Cyanobacteriia > Thermosynechococcales > Thermosynechococcaceae > JAAURS01. The sequence continues at coordinate 5,543 of DATNQK010000277.1, read as the reverse complement.
ATCTTGCAAAGAAGATCTGATATCTGTTCTATTAATCAAGGGATAAGCATAAGTTAAGTTAATTAATAATTTGTCGTTAAAATCATAGTCCAAACCTAAACCAACTGATGAAAGTAAATTAGTTGAGTTTTTTGATGCTGGATTATTCCAGCCAAGTCCAATATCAAAAAATGGTGATACACTCAATTTTCCATAGCTCTTTTCAAAAATTGGAATTTGAATACCAATTGAGCTATTAAATCCATTATCAAATAACATGAAGTCTTGAGGATAACCTCTTACTGAATAATATCCACCCAGCCCAAACTGCTCTGAAGCGACTAATGGACGATCAGAGAGCTGGATGGTATTGCTAAAACGAAATAGCATATTCCAAGGTAAAGTCTTACTCCAAGAAACATCACCTTTCCATGAAAAAAACTTTCCATTTGCAAATTTTGGATCTGTAGCGGTTCCAATATCCAAGCCAAAATTAAACTTTGAGCTTAAATATAGAGATTGATTTTCATCAATTTGCTTCCAGTTTTGATAAAAACTTAATACCGTTGTTCTTAAACGACCTTGAGAATCAGCACCACGTAATAGTGGAAAATTGAAACCAACCAAACTGTCTTGATTCTCAAAGTGGCTCATTGATAAGCCCAAAATAAATTCTGACTCACTTTTCTCAGTAATATTGTGAAATAGAGGATGTTCAAAACTAAGTACATAGCTTTGATATATTCCAAAAATATTTAACTTATCAAATGGTTTTTGTATTGTCTGATTATTACCATAAATATAGTTAAAACTAAATTTTGAATTATAACTATTAATTGGGATATCATATGATAGATCTAATAGATGACTACCTTGAGTGTTTTTGTAAGAAACTCCAATTTCATCTCCAAATTGAAATGGATTTAGCACTTTGAGGTTAATTCCTCGCTCAAATGTACCTACCCCAGCACTACGATGATTATTCAGCTCTAAGTTCAAGCTAAAAGGTTGTGATGCTGAGTAATTTACAGTTAATACAGATGAATTTATTGCACTACCCTGTTGCAACTCAGACGAAATGGATTTTATATTAATATCATTCTGTAATATTAGTAAACTTTTCTCAAGTCTATTAGAGTTAAAAACATCTCCATGACTAGCTTTGAGCCTCGATAAAACATATTTCTTAAGACGCTCAGGGCCAATCAATTTAACATTTTCTAATGTTCCTTCAGCAACTCGAATAGTAAGCTGCGCATTTCTAGGATCTAGATTAGGATTGTCTTCAGGAGATATAAAAGCTCCTGAGTTAAGATATCCTTTTGATATATATAAATTTGTTATATCTTGTGAGATTAAAGGTAAATCTTCACTATGTAATTGTGTGCCAATATATTTTTGAACTACTGAATTTAACTCAACTGCATCAACTACAGTATTGCCGATAAACTTGATTTCTCGAATTAAGATAGTTGAAGGTAAAACAAACTCAACTTCATTTTGGAATCTATCATCATTCTCATCATTTTTAACGGAAGAATTAGACAGATCCTCTCGAAATGGCTGTTTAATAAAATTGTCATCAATATTTTGAGCTAAAAGTGGATTTAAATGAACAAAAGGACACAGACTACTGACAAGTAGTGAAATTGAGCAGTATACAAACTTATAATTATTCATCTATAACAATACTTCAAGGGAACCGAACTATTAGTAGAAATACCTCGAACAGTACCGTCCGCATTCAAAGACCAACTACTCATTTCCTTTAACGGAGTTAACTGTCCAGTAGTCTTGTCTCTAACTAAAGGTACGCGTATATCTACATCGGATAATTCAAGTACATTATCATCAGGATATTGACTCGAAACAACATAAAACCCATTTTTATCTTGGCAATTTAGAGATACGATGCTAGGTAATGGTGTTAATGAAATACCTACAGAAGAGTTAGGATCATATATATTAGAATTTATCTGAACAACTCCATCAAACTGAGGCCCACTATCAGATGTTGCAGTAATTTGATTTCTATCAAAGATTATTCCTTGAGAATCAATAATTACTTTGCCACCTACGCCTCCTTGAGCATTAGCTGAAATCAGGGATCTATTATCTCCAATTAAAGTTTCAGAGTTGATAAAAATATTTCCACCATCGCCCAAACTCTTAGCAGAAGCTGAAATCCGGCTTTGTTTCATATAGATATTCTTAGCATTAATATCTATAACTCCTCCCTGACCAGCTTTGGTAGAAGCAGTGATTTTACCATTATCTAAGTTGAGCATATCGGCTGAAATATTTAATACTCCTGCTGCACCTTTACCGTCATTTCTAACGGTAACTTGAGCACCTCCTGAAACTGTAAATTTAGGAGTATTAATTGTGACATTTCCTGAATCACCAGATGGAACAGGAGGAAGATCTAGAATATCACCAATTGCTGGATCAACTTTATTAGCACTAGCAATAATTAAACTTGGATTTAATGAACCAGGAATAATACCATTTACTAATACAAAATCAGAAGCATCAATTGTAATACTTCCCGAATCGCCCGAATTCAAAGTTGAAGAGTCTACACGGCCACCATTTGTTACAAAAAGTTTATCTGTATTAATTCTAAGATTTCCAGCGTTTCCTGAGCCCAATGTAATTGATGATAATAAACTAGGGCTTAAGATTCCACTCACATATCCGTTTATTTTGATTGTCGAAGCATTTATATTGACGTTGCCGCCCTGCCCATCACCAAATACAATTGATGATATTTGACTTCCATCTTGAATGTAAACATTTGATGAATCAATAAATATATTTCCTGCTTCTCCTGTTCCTGCTGTTGAAGAATTCAGTAAACTTACATCAGCAGGTGTACCTAAAGGGGATGTTTTTTCAAGTCTCAACTCATTTGACCTAATTCTAATATCACCACCCTGACCAGATCCAAACGTAAGAGAACCTATTACTCCTGCATCTTTTATCAATAATTTATCAGCGCTTATGCTTATGGCACCACCACTCCCTAAATACGTTTCGCTAATTATTCCTGAAGCAACTGTTAACTTCTGATCCAATGGTGGCTGATTATCAATAGTAAAATCTGATAATGTACTTACTTTTACCATTCCAGTTGCATTTATCTTTATATCTCCAAAATCACCAACTCCTATATTTGAATTATAAATCAAAGAAAAATCCTTTAAATTTATATTATCTGCATAAATATTTATATTTCCATTCTCAGTTCCACTTGAACCAATCAATGAAAATTTACTTAGTTTGATATCACCAAAAACATTTACTTTTAAATAATCTAGCTGAAAACCAGATTTATTAAAATTTATACCAACTTCTCCATCGGATACCGCTCCAATTCGAATATTTCCAGACGGTGCTGTAACCACACCATTATCAAAAATTATATTGCTTGCTAATAAACCAAACGTATTACCACTAGAAATGGTTAAACCATTGTTTAAAGATCCAATTGGAAAAATTGGGGTAAAGGGATTTCCTCCTTGATATAAATTGTGTCCTTTACCTCTAACTATAATTTGACCTCTAGAAACATTAAATCCAATTGGCAATCCAATCTTAATTAATGAAACTGGTTTTGGATTAACACTACTATAAATAAAATTATTGGGAAATAAAATACTATCGGCAGTAGTTGCTAAAAACGAACCATTAATATTCAAATTACTAGATTTTGTGAATATAATTCCATTTGGATTCATAAAAAATAGATTAGCTGAGCCTTTTACTCCCAACTTTCCAGCTATTTTTGAGCTACTATTTCCCGTAACTCTCACGAATATATTGTCTACATTTATAGGATCTAAAAATTGTGCATTCATTCCTTTTAATATACTAAATTTTAAAAAACTATGAAATAAAGAACTTCCTCTTTTTGCACCTCCGTCAATAATGAATCTATTGTTTTTCTTACTCACTTTTGACGCCTCTTTTCGGAGAGTTTTATCAGGTATAATTTTTGCATTGACTTCTATCTCATAATTGAGAATTCCAATGGCAATAAGTGTTAATATAGCTAGTGTCTTTAATCTAATGTTTTTAAATCCGTGAATACTCATAAAATACCTCATGATAGCTATGTTCCTCTTCTCGGCAATGTCCAGTATTTATTTTCAAACCCTCAAGAGTATCTTTGGAATGCTTATAACAGACACGGTAAGATATTCAGAATAAAAATTGGACCTTTCAATACTGTTGTCCTGGTTGGCCCAGAAGCCAATGAGTTTGTCCTTTCAAACAAAGATAAAATTTTCTCAAATGAAAAGGGTTATTGGTTTCTTAAAAACACTCTTGGTAATGGAATTTTACTTCAAGATGGGCAAGAACATTCTGAAACTAGAAAATTCTTATATCCAGCATTCACGGAAAGCAACATCGATTTATATTTTTATAATATATACGAAAGCGTTTCTAATTTCTTAAATGAGTTAACAAATATTGAAAATTTCTCACTATATAAAAAAGCACATTTTTTGACATTTAATATAGCTTGTAAGATTATTTTTGGAATTGACATTGATGCTTCTCGTAACTTATATCCAATCTTTATTAATTATATAAAAAGTGCAACTAGCATCTCAAGTCTACTGAACTTAAATTGGCACGGAACTCTATACTCTAAGTCTCGTATTGCTTACAAAGAAATTTCAAAATATATTTTAGATTCTCTTAAGTCAGACAAAATAACAAATTCTTCTAACAAAAAATTGATATCGATAATGCACTCATCATGCAAACATGCTGCTAATTATATGGATGAGAAATTTATAATTAATACTCTACAAATCTTATTTGCTTCACGCGATACTACTGCACATATGCTTTGTTGGGCTATTTATGAGTTAGCAAATCATCCAGATTATGTTAATACGATAAGAAACGAGCTATTCGCTTATAGTCCTACTGGCTCCTTAGATTTAAATATAATTAAATCACTAACCACACTTGACAATTTTCTGAAAGAAATCGAAAGACTATATCCTCCAGCTTACATCTTGCAGAGAGGCGTCCAGCAATTTGAGTATGAAGGATACCAAATACCTAAAGGCTGGTTTGTAAATATCTCACCCTTTTTAACTCATCGCCTTGAAGAAATATACGAAAAACCACATCAATTTAATCCCAACCGCTTCTGTAGTGAAAGATTAGCAAGCTATCCACCATATTCTTTAATTGGTTTTGGTGGTGGAATACATAAATGTATCGGTCAGTACTTAGCTCTTTTGGAATTAAAGACGATTTTGATTACTCTGATTGCAGATTTTACATGGAAACTTTCTCCAGTTAATTTTACCCCAATCCCAGCATTTCAAACTTTCAGTGCGATTTCCATGCTTCGACTTTCTATTCATAGAAATCTTACTTAGTTATTTAACCGAGTATCTTCTCAGTTCACTCAAGAAAAACTTTGTGTTTCTTTATAACCGCAAATCTATTGCGCGTCAAGCCTCCCCTCACAACCTTCAAAATTTTAAGTTTTGTAAAAAATGTTTCCTTCAGTCGTTCTCGTTGACAGAAGCATATAG
>DATNQK010000276.1:0-3357 GCA_036704065.1 Stenomitos sp. | reverse complement strand
GGTCTAATGCAATCCTGTGGCAAACAAAATCGCTGAGAAATTTACAGCGCCTGATGCCCGATTTGCATCTAGAATTCACCTAGCCACGTAGCATAAGACCAACAGGAAAGTATCTCTAAGTCTGTGCATACATTCTCAAGTACAGGCCATTGTTCCTTCTTGACCCCAAGGATACTTTACACACCACAAGGATGGTTTTAACCTAGAAAAAATAAATTGCATTGGAGTGCTCTCCAATGGGAACCTAAAAATCCGTATTTATACGATTTCCCTTCTTTAAATTTACAGCTTAACTATAGATAAGATGGCTAGGGGGGGTAGGATGTGGACACTCAAACGCTTATTCAGCTCTATAAAGCTGGAGAACGAGATTTTAGTGGGTTAGATCTGGAAAATCTGTCTTTGGAAGGGGCAGATTTGTCGGGAAGTAATTTCACCAAAGCTAGGCTCAGTAAAGTTTCTTTAGTTGGTGCAAACCTTCAAGGGGCTCGCTTCCAACAGAGTATCGTCGTTCAAACCGACTTTAGAGATGCCCAGATGGAGGGCGCAAATTTACAGAAACTGAACAGCCAGAATGTATCGTTTGTAAACGCCAATTTGCAAGATGCCAATCTGCAAGAAACTTATTTTCTCAAAACAGACTTTACACAAACACGGTTTAACCGAGCAAATTTAAAATCAGCCTATCTCTGGGGTGGTCTGCTGGCAAATGCAGATTTTAGCGATGCCATTTTAGACTATGGGAATTTGCAAAATGCAGTCCTCTCAGGGGCCGTATTCAATGAGGCTAAATTACGCTACTGCTACCTTCGCGGCGCGGATTTACAAAATACCACTTGGATTGGTGCTCTGTTAATCAACACAAATTTAAGTGGTGCCAATTTAAGTGGTGCAGACTTTAGAGAAGCACTGATGGAAGGTGTTCTCTTCCATCAGGCCACCTTAGAAGGAGCACAGTTTAAAACGATCGCTGCGGAACGATCTGCTCCATCTTTAATGGCTGCAAGTTAGCGCAACTCAGTTGGGGTGCTAGATTGACGCAATTTTTCTCTCACGCGCATCAAAATTTGTCCCAACTGGTTTTGTCCCTTACCATCCCCTCCACAACCCCAGTACGCATCTGTTGGGGAGTTCTCAACAATGAGTTCTTGCGCGGTACTCAACAGTAACGCTGCTAGATCGGGGTGGGTTAAAAATTTAGTTAATACAGCCTCATACATGACCGTTGCTTTGACACTATCCCAATTGTGTCGCAACGGGTATTGAGGATCGCGCCCAATCGCTGCCGCCTGCTCTGGCGTTCTAGCACAGCGAATTTTTTGGCATAGGTGCGGCGCATGAGAGGTTCCCACAAACTTTTGGGCCTGATAATAGTGTTCCGTTGTCGGCCACGTATACCCCCCCAAAGTAATGCTATGGGGCGAAAAATTGGAGAAGCAGCCATAGGGCTCTGACACTTTGTAAAAAAGAATGGCCATCTCCGTTCAATTGCAATGCCTATTTCCCATAATGGCAGGAAAGTTAATGGAATTGAAGTCTCAGGCCCAGGTGCAAAATTAATTCTCGCGGCGTTGACCTGAAAATTGGGATCGGCGCTGATGTTAATTTCACAGTTTATACAGTTCCAGTTCGGCAATTGGCTCTGCAATTGAGTAGAGAAGCAGACATTGAGCAGGACAATAAAGAAGACTTGTTTTAGCGCTGCTCAATTATGACCCTTGCCAGTTGGATTACCCTTTCGCGTTTACTTGCCGTACCGATCCTCATGGTAGGGCTGTACTGGCCGAATACTGCTGCCGCCTTTCCGCCTGCACAAACCCGATGGATTTGTGTCGTGGTTTTTCTGATCGCCGCAGGAACGGATTGGCTGGATGGCTACGTTGCTCGTCGGTTTAATCAGATTACAGATCTTGGCAAAGTTCTCGACCCCTTAGTAGATAAGCTACTAGTCTTTGCACCTCTTCTGTGTTTAGTAGAGCTACACAGTATTCCCGCTTGGAGCGTTTTTGTGATCCTGCTTCGAGAACTTGCGATCGCAGGTTGGAGGGTACAGCAGACCCAAATTTCAGGTGCCAATGGGTGGGGCAAGGCCAAAACGGTTTGCCAAATTATCGCGATCGCGCTTTTAATTGCGCCCTTAGATGGCGTGTTGCACCAAGTTGCGATCGCCGCCTATAGCTGTGCGATCATCCTCACATTAATTTCTGGCGGAATTTATCTCTGGCCAAAATCGACCACAGCCACTACTCGGTAAGACCTTCACCAAATACGCTGGTTTCTAGCTCCATTCGCTGCTCCATCTTGCGCAGAAAGTAGCCTGTCATCATGGCAGAAGCCAGCAGCCCAGCCATATTTTCGCGATCAGTCACTATCTGAACATTGAAGGCTTCAGAGGGCAAAACCCCTACGAGCCCTTGCACGTTCTGAGAAATAATTTGCTTAATCTCCGGACTGACCGACTTTGCAACCCGCGCCAATACCTCAGGCGGCTGGTTTTGCAGATACCGAATGAGCAGGTTGCTCTGATCTTCGTCGTTGCCGTTGAGGATGAAATTAGCGCTGTCTGGGTTAAAGGCCATAGCTACACTCAATGAACCTATAGGTTTATTGTCTATTGTTACATCTCTAATCATAAGGGTGCCCATCTAGACGTGGTTCCTGAAAACCGAACTTAAGAGGGCAAGATTAGCGTAACTGGCAGAAAACGATTCAAGGCGAAAGACGCTGGAGGCTCCATTCATTCGCATGAATTAGCCGATAGCATAACCGATCATGCAGACGATTGGAGCGTCCCTGCCAAAATTCGATGGTATGGGGCGAGAGTCGATAGCCCCCCCAATGGGGAGGTCGAGGAATGGGTTGGTCCGCATAGTGCTGTTGCAGTTCTTCGAGCCGTTGCTCTAGGGTCTGCCGATCTGGAATCACTTGACTTTGCTGAGACACCCAAGCCCCCAGTTGACTACCCCGGGGTCGGCTTTGAAAATAAGCATCTGCTTCTGCCTCCGTCACAAAGGCAATGGTTCCTTCAATGCGGACTTGCCGTTCTAATTCACCCCACCAAAATACGAGGGCGGCATCGAGATGCTGCGCTAATTCCTGCCCCTTACGGCTGTGGAAGTTGGTATAAAACACAAACCCGCGGTCGTCGGCATCCTTAAGCAATACAATGCGTGCCGAAGGTTTACAGTCGGCACCAACAGTAGCTAAGGTCATGGCGTTGGGTTCTAAAACTTCAGCCTCCAAGGCTTGGTTAAACCAAACTTTAAACTGATGGATGGGGTTGGGGTCTACCTGATGCACATCTAAGGTAAGGCAAGCGTAGTCTCGCCGCAGGTCGGCTATGTTCATAGGAGCGGT
>DATNQK010000275.1:0-2167 GCA_036704065.1 Stenomitos sp. | reverse complement strand
AGGCGAGCTCAAGATCCGCATTTAGAATCGTAGGCGCTGCAAACCGTAAGATATGAGTCGATTGTTGCCGTGCCACCCGTGATACTTTAAAGGCGCTTGACCTGGGCTTGAGGTGCTGTGAAGACCGCCCCAAGTTTAGAGGCAAGGGACTGGAGGAGGAACGGCACCCTATGAATTTATCGACCATTATCTTGGCTTGTTTAGCCGCAGGGATTGCCTTTGGTGCCGTGTTGCACGGGGCTTGGCCAGCGGCGATTGTGCCCTTAGATCGCTACTGCTTAACGCCGATTGGGGATGTCTTTTTGCGGCTGATTCAGTTTGTAGTGGTGCCTATTGTCTTTTGCTCCATGATTTTGGGTCTCACGCGCATCCAAAATGCGGCCCAAGTGGGGCGCTATGCCGTTAAGTTACTGCTGTGCTATGCCCTCACCAGCGGGATTGCGGTTGGGATGGGCATGGGGATGGCCGCTGTGTTGCGTCCAGGCTTGGGGGTTATAGGATTTGCGCTACCCGACGGTGCAACATCGCAGCAAGGCCAATCCTTATTGGACTGGCTGGTGAGCCTTGTGCCGACCAATCCCTTGGAAGCGCTGAGTACGGCCAATTTGCTACAAATTATTGTCTCCGCAGCGCTGATTGGCATTGCGATTCAGTTTGTTGGCGCGCAGGCTAAGCCTTTTATTGTGTTTATTGAAAGCTGCTACGTCATCTTCGAGCAGGTGTTGGGGATTGTATTGTGGGTGGCTCCTGTGGGTGTGTTTGCCCTGATTAGCTCGGTCATTGCCACCCAAGGGCTGGAAATTATGGTTCGGCTCTTTGTATACGTGGGTGGGCTGTTTGTGGCGACGGCCTTGATGATTGGCATCTATACCACTATCCTCTTTGTCCTGCGTGCTCAGCCGAGACAGTATTTTCGCAGTTTATCGCCTGCACTCTCGTTGGCCTTTGGCACCGCCAGTTCCAATGCAGCGTTGCCCATTGCCCTGCAAAATATTCAAGCCTATGGTTTGCGGCCAGAAATTGCTAGCTTTGCTGTGCCCTTAGGGACGGCCCTCAAGCGCGATGGCTCCGCCATTTTGCAAGGGTTTAATGCGCTCTTTATTGCCCAGGTGTATCAGGTGCCGTTGACCCCTGCCATGCTGAGTGCGATCGCCATTAGTACGTTCCTCGTATCCTTTAGTACCCCCGGTGTTCCTGGCTCGGCACTCATTACCATGACAACGGTCTTATCGGCAGCAGGGTTGCCCATCGAAGGGGTGGCGATTGTTGCAGGGGTAGACCGCCTAACCGATGGATTTAAAACAGTCCTTAATATCATTGGCAATACCACCAATGCCATTCTCTTAAGCTATTGGGAGCCAGAAAACGAGCCAGACGCTAAACCAGAAACAAAGCCAGAGACGGCCTAACAATCGTTTTAGCCCGACCGTTGCAATGGGTTGAACCAGACGAGTGATCCTGAGAGATTTTTCTCTCTAGAAAATATTTTCTGTCGGACAGAGGAGGTGTGCCTTTCCTCTACCGCTATATGTGATATCAATATGGTATCGATAGATACAAAAAATGGGATTAAGGAGCATCAACTGGTACGCCACGCTTAAGCAGTCGTATGGATCGCTGAGTGATGGTCAGTCATTGAGCAATTCTTGCAAATATCTCGCTACATGAAGTTAGGCAAGTTAGACCCTCAACGCAAACCTTGGCGCTAAGTTGTCTGACCGTTTCAGCTGGCTCACGTTTTATTGAGGTGACCGCTTTATGCGCAACTGTAAGGGCAAACACAGCCGTGCCCTTTTGAGGGAGACGTCTGGGTCAAGGCAAGTGGATTCAGGGGTAGATGGTAATGGGGCAGCCCTAGGCAAAAGGGTTTCCAGACTGAGGCAGCGTTGGCGCGATCGCCAATGGAGACGATACGCCTATGTGCTGTTGCTAGGGAAAGGCTTGTCGGTATTGATTTTGTTGGCGGTTGTCTTTCCCGTGATTGGGCATCTGATGGGTTCACCTGCGATGGCGGCAGATCCGGTGCTCAAGGGCAACGACCTGATTAATCCCCTGAATACGGTTTGGACTCTGGTTGCTGCCTTCTTGGTGTTTTTCATGCAGGTGGGCTTCACGATGCTGGAGGCGGGGTTCTGCCGTTCGCGAGAAACCGTCAACGTTTTGATGG
>DATNQK010000274.1:0-5343 GCA_036704065.1 Stenomitos sp. | reverse complement strand
CCCACTAACGCTGTACAGCCGCATCGACTCATTTCTGAACAGTTTCTGAAATAATCGGCAGCCGCTTCTCAGATAAGTTAACATTAGTTAATAAAGTTAACAAATCAATGTGGTTATACTCGGCCCCCATTCAATCAGCCAGGAGGATTGAGATTTAGTGAATAACAAACGGTGGAGAAATGCGGGACTGTATGTCCTGTTGGGAATTGTTGTTCTGGCCCTAATGACCTCGTTCTTTGAGCGACAGTCGCCTGTTAAAGATACCTGGCGCTACAGCGAACTCATCAACGCTGTGCAAAAGCAGCAAGTTGAAAGGGTAGATATTAGTGCGGATCGTAGTCAGGCAAGCTTTAAAACAGCAGATGGTAAAGACGTTCAGGTCAATCTGCCGCCGGATCCAGAACTGATTGATATTTTGACCAAGAATAAGGTGGACATCCGCGTTGTCCAACCCAGTGACGAAGGCTTTTGGGTGAAAGCATTCAGCACCTTCTTAGTGCCTATTGCGCTGTTAATTGGTCTGTTTGTATTGTTCCGTCGGGCACAGAATGGCCCTGGCAACCAAGCGCTGAACTTTGGGAAGTCCAAAGCGCGGGTGCAAATGGAACCTCAAACCCAAGTTACGTTCAATGACGTTGCTGGTATTGAGCAGGCGAAGTTGGAGCTGAGCGAAGTCGTCGATTTCTTAAAGAATGCGGATCGCTTTACGGCTGTGGGGGCCAAAATTCCGAAGGGTGTGCTTCTGGTTGGGCCTCCTGGAACAGGTAAAACCCTGCTGGCTCGGGCTGTAGCAGGCGAAGCTGGCGTACCGTTCTTCAGCATCTCCGGTTCCGAGTTTGTAGAAATGTTTGTGGGTGTAGGTGCCTCACGGGTACGAGACTTGTTTGAACAAGCCAAGTCCAATGCACCTTGTATCGTGTTTATCGATGAAATTGATGCCGTGGGTCGTCAGCGGGGTGCTGGCCTCGGCGGTGGCAATGATGAGCGCGAACAAACCCTAAACCAACTGCTCACAGAGATGGATGGGTTTGAAGGCAATACTGGCATTATCATTATTGCTGCAACCAACCGTCCTGATGTGTTAGACGCTGCTCTCTTGCGTCCAGGTCGTTTTGACCGTCAAGTGGTTGTGGATCGTCCCGACTACAAAGGTCGCTTAGAAATTCTGAATGTTCATGCTCGTGGCAAAACCCTGAGCAAGGACGTTGATGTCGAAAAAATTGCACGTCGTACCCCTGGATTTACGGGCGCTGACCTTTCTAACCTGTTGAACGAAGCTGCAATTCTTGCGGCACGTCGCAACTTGACCGAAATTTCAATGGATGAAGTCAACGATGCGATTGACCGTGTGTTGGCTGGACCAGAGAAGAAAGATCGGGTGATGAGCGAAAAGCGTAAAACCTTGGTGGCTTATCACGAAGCAGGTCATGCCTTGGTGGGCGCGCTGATGCCTGACTACGATCCAGTACAAAAGATCAGCATTATTCCCCGTGGTCGTGCGGGTGGTTTAACTTGGTTCACGCCGAGCGAAGATCAAATGGATTCTGGCCTTTACAGCCGCGCCTATCTTCAAAATCAGATGGCAGTAGCTTTAGGCGGACGGATCGCTGAGGAAATTATCTTTGGCGAAGATGAAGTAACCACTGGTGCATCGAATGACTTACAACAGGTCGCTCGGGTGGCACGCCAGATGGTGACTCGCTTTGGGATGAGCGATCGCCTAGGACCTGTGGCTTTGGGTCGTCAGCAAGGGAATCCTTTCCTCGGTCGCGATGTGATGGCAGAACGTGATTTCTCGGATGAAACTGCCGCAGCAATTGATGACGAGGTGCGTAACCTAGTCGATCAAGCTTATCGCCGCGCCAAGGATGTGCTGGTCAAGAATAAGCCTGTGTTGGATAAGATTGCTGACCTGCTGATTGAAAAAGAAACCGTTGATTCAGAGGAATTGCAAAATATCCTCAACACTAGCGATGTCACAATGGCGGCGATCGCCTAATATTCAGCACTATTCCTCTGGCTGAAACACAATTAAGCTGAGACTTTAAGCTCACCTTTTGCAATGCAAAGGGTGGGCTTTTTTAATAACTTTGACAATTGCTTATTTCATCAGCGATTTTCAGCTAGATAGGGGACAGATTTTTGAAGTCCAATCCTCAAACTGGCTCAGCAAAGCAATGGACAAATTTTAGCGTCTGTGACAATATTACAAGCCGCTGTACTTTGAAAAAATTTTGAGCGTGCCAACTGCGAAGGGGAAAAGTAATGAAAAACGTATCAGAGAAGACTCAATACAGCAGACACAACACGAAAGCCAAAGTAGTAGTACCGCTCTCCCGAATCGAAACTGAGACGAGTCGCACAACGGCAATACTCAGGATATGTGCTCCAGGAGCCCCCGAGTAGAACACGCATGTCATCCCTACTTCCCCAAGCACTTCCATCGCTAGGCGCACCCTCATAGCTTTCATGCCAAGTATCTTGACACGATTCCCAAACATTACCGTGCATGTCATACAATCCATAAGCATTTGCTGAAAAGCAACCCACTTTTGTCGTTCCTCTTCGGTAGATGCCTTTTGGGCCTTGGATATAAGCGTTGGTTCCGTTATAGTTGGCTAGTTCTGGTGTGATAGTTTTCCCAAAGTAAAACGGCGTTTTAGTTCCTGCACGACAAGCATATTCCCATTCCGTTTCACTAGGTAATCGATATAATTTGCCTGTTTTTTGGGATAGCCGTGCACAGAACTCCACTGCCTCATTCCAGCTAACAGACTCGACAGGGTAATTAGCACCTTGAAATTGAGAAGGGTTAGAGTTCAAATCAATTCTAATTTTAGGTAACGCAGAAACTGCTGCCCATTGAGCTTGCGTAACTGGGTACTTACCCATCAAGAAGGAATTGACCATAACTGTGTGATGCGGTCGTTCATTATCAGAAGATCCAGCCTCTATACTGAGCGCACCCATTTGAAAAGAGCCTGCCGGAATGCTGACCAACTCTAACTCAAGTCCATTCCCTAAATCCTCTTTGACAAAGCCTGCTCGATACCAAGGGCGCTTAATTATCGATCCCCGCTCATCAACCAATACAGTTTCAAAATCGACTGTCCAGAGAGGCAATCCATTTACCTTAGCGGATCCGGCTCCAGGTTCTGTAATCTTAGGCTCCGCCACAGAAATCTGAAAACTTCGAGAAATTTGATTACTTGCCAGCGCAATCATCAATACACCGCCGCCAAAGCCGGCCCACTTGAGAAACTGCTGGCGATTAATTGTAGAGACAGCCACCGTCTCTGAGTTTAAGAGAGATTCCGAACAGTCGGAAGAAGTTGATGAGGTTTCGCTCGATTGGGCTGGAGGCGACTCGGTTGCTCCTGAAGCCTGAGGTTGCGTGAGTATATTGGGTTGAGAGACCGGCGCAACAGTTTGCTCCCGACACGCTTGTTCTGCCTGTTGGCGCTTATCTGCTTGATGTGCTTGTTCTTGAAGTTTTATCTCTTGTTCTTGACGTGCTTGCTCTTGAAGTTTTGCCTCTTGCTCTTGACGCGCTTGCTCTGCTACCTGGCGTACATACGCCATTTGATTTTGTTCAAGTAACGGTGCCTCAATTACCTCCACATCTTCATCCCGCAAGCTCAAAAGCTGTTGAAGTCGCTGAAGGCCAAGACGATCACGTTCGGTTAGCGGATACTGCTTGGAGATCGCCCCCTCAAAAACTGTGCGGTAGTGTTGTACCTTAGCGTGACGCTGGCGATAGGGTTCTAGCTCCTCTGCTTCGATTGCTGCTGCCTCTTCCGGTACTAGCTTCAAATTATGTTGTAAAACATCGAGGCAGGCACGATTGATATCCGAAAAATCACCTCCATCTTGCTCTGCCAGTAGTTTGACCTCCTTTCGATACTTCAGCGCTGGATCATTCTTCGGCGACTTAGCTAATAGAATCTTGTAGCCTTCCTTAACTGGATAAAACTCTGGCGTCATTGCAGGGGCAGCTTCTTTTACCTTGCTGCTGGCATAAGCATGAAGTTCTTCTACCCCAACAAACCCATCATCATCTTGATCCGCCCCACCTGTCCGAATCCCTTCCACTAAATAATGGGTGTAAACCGACAGCTCCAAACCTTCCTGGGTCAGGGCATATTGTGTGGAAGTCGAAGCTGTGAGAATTGCCGTGCCCTTTCCACCCAAAAATTGAGAAGGATTGACGCTCCCGCTATCTTTGGCTCTCACCCCTTTGGCAAATGCTCCACTGAAACAACTGTCGAGAATAATAACCTTATGCTGAGAACGGCTCATTTCCATCCACTGGCAAACCGAACGAGCCGCAGTAGCTGTTGTCGGAACTAACCGTCCCTGGTCTTTGCGAGTCAAGCGACTGGCAAAGTAAAACTCGCCCCCATCGTCAATCACGCCATGCCCAGAAAAATAGAGCAACACCAGATCATCTCGTTGTCGATTCGCAAATAAACTATAGATGGCATCCTCCATGTCCTGGCGCGAAGGATTGGGCAGCACCGTCACATCCTCCACCGCAAAGCCACCAATGGCGGGGTTAATTAACACCTCTTGCAAAGCTTTAATATCCTTAGTTGCTGCGGGTAACGCGTCTAAGCCCTCCTCGTAGTCGCTCACCCCAATCAACAATGCCACTTTTGCCATCTGAACTTACTTGACTCCCAAAAACTCCTGGGCCTTCTGAAAGGCAAACTCAAACTCAGCTTGGCTACTGGCCTCTAGTTCTAATTCGCGACCATCTGGAGCTTTCAGTTTCAGCTTAATTGGCTTAGAACCTATGCGATCGCCCAAGAAACCCATCAGCTTTTTGAAATTTTCCACACTTCCTTCAGCCTTCAGCAAACCAACCAAAAAGCCACCCATTGACTTGTTTCCCTCAGGCGGATTCGCATCTAGCACACGATGCACCTCAACATCCTCCATATCTTGGAGCGCAGCAAAAAGTCGTTGCGTTTGTTCCTCGCATTCTTCCGGCTCAAAATTGGGATCGTTTAGATCAATAATGAGTTGGATCGTTGAATTCAGAGACATAACACCGCATTACAGCCATTACGTTCTTCATTCTGGCATACTGCCTCTCATCGCCACTCCAGCGTCTTGGGAACCTAAGCCTTACCCAGATAAGTTGAGATAGTTTTGTTACGTGCTTGAGTTAAGCTCTACGGCTGGAGCAGAGGAGTTGTTTTTCACATTAATCCTGCACTCATGCAATTTTAAAATCTCTAAAAAATCCACCGTCCCATCAATAATACAAAAGCACTCAACCTGCCCTCTAAATCTGCAATCTTCTACAATAAGACCAGAAACCCCACCCCAATCTTCTAT
>DATNQK010000273.1:0-24109 GCA_036704065.1 Stenomitos sp. | reverse complement strand
CGTTGAACTCCGCTTATTTGAGTTATTTAAGAAGGCTCGGGCGGCTGTGGATGCCCGCAACTATGCTGAGGCACTCCAGATTTATCGAGAAGCCACACAACTCGATAGTCGTAATGCACGGGTTTATTCTGCAATTGGTTTTGCGCAAGCTCAACAAGGCGCTTATGCGGATGCGGTGCAATCTTACCGTCAGGCGATCGCCCTCGACGGACGCAATGCTAATTTCTACTACGCATTAGCCTTTTGTTTAGCCAGCCTCAACGATAACGACAATGCAGCCCAGGCTTACCAGCAGGCCATCCAACTCGATCCTAAATTGGTGCCTGCCTACGAAGGATTAGCAGTGGTCTATAGCCGTCAGCGCAACTTTACCAATGCCCTCAACGCCTATCGCAAAATTGTAGAGCTGGACTCGAAAAACGCTGATGCTTACCGGGCTTTGGGGATTTTAGCCCTGCAACAACGGCGGATCCCAGATGCGCTATCTGCTCTTCAGAGAGCAGCACAGTTGGCTCCTAAAAATGGCGAAGTTCAAATGGCCCTTGCCTATGGATATATGGCCCAAGGAGATGTACCTGCCGCCATGGCCGCCACCAATCAAGCCATATTGCTCGAACCACGCAATGCCAAAGTGAACATTCGGGCAGGGAACATTTTGCTGGCTCAAGGCAACATAGAAGAATCCTTAGCTGCGTATCGTCGGGCAACCTTGGCCAACCCGCAGCTTGTGGAAGGCCACATTGGAGTAGGGGATGTCATGCGGACGAAGGGAGACTCTTTAGGTGCCGTGGTGGCTTACCGTCAGGCGCTACAGATTCAACCCAAAAATCCAGAAGCCCATTACAAACTAGGGCTAGCATTACAAAACCGCAACCGCACAGAGGAAGCGATCAACGAACTAAAGCTGGCCCGTCAGCTTTATCTCAACCAGAATCTTGGGCAATCTGATGAAGTTCGCAAGATCAATGCCGTCCTCCGTCAATTGGGCCAATGATGGTACATTGAGTTTCCTGATTGCTTTAGGTATTTCAGCTTAAAACAGAAGCCTCGTGATCCAGAGTCTCCTAGAATGGTTGTTCGGGCTTTTGGGTTGGTTTTGGGGTGATTTGTCCTGAGAGTGAGGAATATCACTGCAACAGGGCGATCGCCTCGGTACTCTTTTGCTATAGGTCAGCGTGTTTAACGCCGCTCTGTCCTAGAGAGATTGGCGCACGTTCCGGCATTTCGCTGGGCAAGCTAACGATACGGCTGCAAAACCGTGAATTTGAAATTTAAATTTTTTTATAGTCTAAGACGATGGAACAAACTCAAACCCTAGAAGATGTAACTGTTTCAACTGACAAGGAAGCCTTGAAACAGTGGATATGCGAGCTAACTCATTTCACGCCGCATCAAGTCGAACATTTGGTTGAACAACATTTAACAGAACAGACTGACTAAGGGCACGCGTTATACTCACTGCGCTATGCCTGCAAACGCCTGCAATACTTTTAGGAGGATTTACTCTCACCTTGGGCTTAGCGATTTCCATATTGGCGCAAAGGGGGTAGCCCCTTTCTCTACAGTTGGGTTGGTGAGGAGATTAACGTTGTGCGATAGTGGTACAGCAGGACGCACGCTGCGTTGGTTTGGGGCAATTGTACCGCTAGAGTTATGGGTAGCACTTTTGGGCATCTCTTTCGAATCGCAACCTTTGGGGAGTCCCACGGGGGCGGTGTTGGAGTGGTGGTGGATGGATGTCCGCCACAGCTAGACTTATCCGAGGCCGATATTCAAGCAGAACTGAATCGACGGCGACCTGGTCAAAGTCGTGTGACCACACCTCGTGATGAAGCAGATACCTGCGAAATTTTGTCTGGGGTTTTTCAAGGCAAGACTTTAGGAACGCCCATTGCCATCCTGGTGCGCAATAAGAATACGCGTCCTCAGGACTACGATGAAATGGCAACGGTGTATCGCCCTTCCCATGCGGATGCAACCTATGATGCTAAATACGGCATCCGCAACTGGCAAGGGGGTGGACGCTCTTCTGCCCGAGAAACCATTGGACGGGTGGCAGCAGGGGCGATCGCCAAAAAAATATTGCAGCAGGTGGCTGGCGTTGAAGTGATTGGCTACGTGCGCCGGATTAAAGACCTAGAAGCCCCCATTGATGCCGACACGGTGACGATGGAGCAGGTGGAAAGTAATATGGTGCGCTGCCCAGACCCTATCTATGCCGAAAAAATGATCGCGCTCATTGATGCCACGCGTCAGAATGCCGATTCTGTGGGTGGGGTAGTAGAGTGCGTGGTGCGAAACATGCCCTTGGGGTTAGGCGAGCCTGTGTTCGACAAGCTAGAAGCCGACTTAGCCAAAGGGGTAATGTCCCTGCCTGCAAGCAAGGGGTTTGAGATTGGCTCTGGGTTTGGGGGTACGTTGCTAACGGGCAAGGAGCACAACGATGCTTTTTATACCGATGAGACAGGGCGGATCCGTAC
The DNA here is from genome assembly GCA_036704065.1 of Stenomitos sp. Taxonomy (GTDB): domain Bacteria; phylum Cyanobacteriota; class Cyanobacteriia; order Thermosynechococcales; family Thermosynechococcaceae; genus JAAURS01. Next base: position 21,629 of record DATNQK010000273.1, on the reverse strand, counting down.
GGCAACCAATCGCTCCGGCGGCATTCAAGGCGGCATTTCCAATGGCGAAAATATTGTGCTGCGTGTGGCCTTTAAGCCAACGGCAACCATTGGTCAGGCTCAGCAAACGGTGAACCAAGCAGGGCAAGAGACAGTACTGGCAGCCAAGGGTCGCCATGACCCTTGTGTATTGCCCCGCGCTGTGCCGATGGTAGAAGCGATGGTGGCGCTGGTTTTGTGCGATCATCTGCTGCGGCAACATGCCCAGTGCAAAGTGCTCGACCTCTAGGTCAAGGCTGGATCGAAGGGCAAAGTAATCCGCATCCAAGCACCGCCATGGTCGGGGTGATTGCGTGCTTCGATGGTGCCGTGGTGGGCTGACACGATTTGATGGGCGATCGCCAAACCCAATCCACTTCCACTGCCGCTGTGTAAGTCGGGTACAGAAAAATCATTGGTACGTCCCCGTGCCGGATCGGCTTTATAGAAGCGCTTAAAGACTTGACTCAAACTATCGGCGGGAAATCCTGGCCCTGTATCAACAATATCGATTTGAATCCCAGTTGCATGGGATGAGGTGTCGCTTTGGGACGAGTTTTGCATGAGGGGAACAACATAAATGGCGATCGCCGCATCTTGGGGACTAAATTTGATGCTGTTATCAATCAGGTTTAGAAAGACGCGCAAGAGCCGATTGGAATCTGCTTGGAGGGTATAGTCTTCTGGCCCTTCATAGTACAGCACTAGATTTTTATGCTGCGCTAACGGCTCTAGGGTAATCCAGGCATTTTGAATGAGTTTGGGCACATTGACGGGCGTAAGCTTTAAGGCGTGCCCTTCTTGAACGGTTAACTGGCTTAGTTCTAGGATGTCTTGAACCAAGGCAGTGAGGCGTGCCGTTTCTTGAATCAGTCGCTCGATCCACGGTTGGAGGCTCGGCTCAATTCTCAACTGGAGCGTCTCGGCGATCAATCGAATGGACGTGAGGGGTGTTTTGAGTTCATGGGCTACATCCGAGGTCCAGCGATCGCGTTCTTGGGCCAATTGCATCGCTTCGCGACAATCTTCTAGGAAGATGCCGACGTGTCCGCCTTCTAACAGAAAAGCAGAACCGCGTAGCGGAATATCTTGCGATCGCTCTGATGCAGTGAGTGCATGAAACACCCAGGTTTGGGTTTGAGGGCGACGCTGTTGCCGCACAACCTCAACCAATTGATCCAATTCATAGGAGCGCACCACCTGTAGCAAGGAGCGTCGCACGACTGAACCATACTTGCGCAACTCAATATGAAGCAGTGCCGATGCTTGGGTGTTGTACCAGTAGACGTAGTTTTCGCTATCTACTTCTAGATAACCAACAGGCGCAGATTGGAGAATCGCTTGCCAAGTCTCTAGACGCTGGTGCAAAAACTGTTCGGAGCGCTGCTGAAACTGAACGGCCTTGCGCAGCCGCATTTGCAACGGCATGGTTGTGCTATAGGATTGGGCGGGAAACAGCCGAATAAGCTGCCCCAACTGAGACTGCCAACGACGCGAAGACCAGTACCATAAACTGAGTCCTGTTAATAATCCCAGCCCAAACCAAACGCTTTGTGGCACAGTCACCTACGAGTTCAATTAGCCAAAGCGATAGCCAAAGCCGCGAACGGTAACTAGGTATTCAGGATTGCTAGGGTCGGTTTCTATTTTTTCGCGCAACCAGCGGATGTGAACATCAACGGTTTTGCTATCGCCAATAAAGTCTGGCCCCCAAATTTTTTCTAGCAGTTGTTCTCGTGGCCATACACGGCGCGGGTAGCTGATGAACAACTCTAGGATGCGGAATTCTTTGGGCGAAAGGTTAACGTTTTGGCCCTTGACGGTGACGCGGCACTCTTGAGGATACAGGCAGATATCACGACAACGCACCACGTTGGCAGACTCGCTGGTGAGTTGTCGTTGTCGTCGCAGCAAGGCTCGACAGCGTGCGACGAGTTCGCGCATACCGAAGGGTTTGGTGAGATAGTCATCTGCGCCAACTTCTAGCCCTACGACGCGATCGCCTTCGGTGCCTTTGGCGCTCAGCATTAAGACGGGAACCATCATGCCTTCACGTCGCAAGAATCGACATAAATCCAAGCCATTGATACCCGGCAGCATGATATCCAGGATGATCAAATCGGGAGGTGACTGGAGGTGAGATTTACTTGAGTCGCTCCAGGTGCGAATTAAATCCAAGGCTGAATGGCCATCGGCAGCAACAGTAACCGCGTAGCCTTCGCTTCTCAGGGTCAATGCGATCGTTTCTCGAATTGTTTCTTCGTCTTCAACCAGAAGAATCTGGGCAGTAGACGTAGGAATCGCTAGGGTCTTACTGAGGTTAGGGTCTAATGTCGCCAGCATAAAGTCCGACTTAAGGAATGGATGGAAACAGTGAGTTCTGAAATAATCCGAGATTTTCAATCCAGGCTCATCTTACCATCAGAAATTTCTGCGGCCAGACTGCCACCCAGGGCTTAACCAAACCCTAACCTCTTCTTAACCCAAGGGCATTCAGGGAGCATCAGACAAAACCTGGTCTCTTGAGGCGGTGAGCCGAGGAAATACCATACTGTTAACCATTAGTTGCGCAGGAACTTAAATCCGCCACATCTAAAAGCCTAGCCGAATTGCTTATACTTATTATTCGCTTGCCTTTCAAAATTAGTGGCGTTCAAAATAATGACGTAATGAGGCAGTAGAAGTGCATGGTGTTGTGCTCTTTTAGAGGACTTACACCTCTTCTCTTACGTGCTTAAGGTAGCCCGTATTTTATATCTGAGACTACAGTTTAACTAGGTTATGGGTCTTTCCGTAAAAGTGCCCGAGCAGAGCTAGGCCAGTCCAAAATCATACAACTCAATAAAATACTGTGATTAGACTATTTATTTACAAGTAACTCAATCGCTTCAAATTGATGTCCCTAAGGGATATGAGAAGTTTAGCTATGCAGCATTCCAAAACTAACAACAACTCTGAGAGCAAAGCTACTTAGAAAAATTCATAGAAGATAGTTAGATTTACTAAAATTACTAATAAACGAAAAACAAGATCTTAATTCAAAAACATTGAAATAATAAATAATTACCCGCCAGCAATTAATCACGGCATAGGACAATGCCATTAACACCGTTTTTCTTTTTAAAAAGAAATAAATAACATAAAACGGAAGCAATTTATGCGCCTGTATCGGGTATTCTAATGATCGTTATTTACGGATGCCAACAATTTTATTGCAAAGTGAATATTTCAGAGTTGTTAAAAAAATATCAAGCAGGCGAAAGATCATTCCGTGACGTTCAGTTATCTGGAGTGAACTTATCTGGGGTAAAACTTCCAGGTATTATCCTCACGAGAGCGAACCTAAGTAGCTCCAATCTCAGTGACGTCTCATTAATGGAAGCAACTCTATTCAGAGCAGATTTGAACAAGGCTAAACTTCATGCTGCCGATCTGAGAAAAGCTAATCTAAAGGGTGCAAACCTTTCAGATAGCGATCTTACAGGAGCAAACCTTCTTGGAGCAAACTTAGAAAAAGCTAATTTCAAAAATGCAACCTACGATCAGCATACATTATTTGACAAGGAATTTAATCCAAATGAGAAAGGTTTAGTATTTATAGAACCTATTTCAGAAGTAGTTAATATGACCAACCCCATAGCAAATGACTCAACAAGCACATCATCTTTTTCAGAGTTAAAACTGACTTTTCAAACTGAGTCAGGAATTGTCACTGCTGATCTAGCACAGATCCTAGGAATTTTAGGATCTATCCTTCTCTTCTTAGGTGCGTTTGCCCCTGTGGTCACTTTTCCCATAATAGGAAGCATTAATTTTTTAAAAAATGGAACTGGAGATGGTTCAATATTAATCGCTTTAGCAATTGCAAGTGTCTTACTCATTTTAAAACGTATGTATCAATGGGTCTGGCTATCTGGGTTAGGAGCATTAGCTGTTATCAGCTTAAATTTCATATTTCTACAAATTAAACTATCTGAGGTACAACTCAGAATGCAAGAGGAATTAGCTGGTAACCCATTCAAAGGAATAGCTGATTTGGCCGTTCAGTCAATTCGTTTAGAATGGGGCTGGGCAATTCTTTTAATTGGTTCTGGGCTAATTATTACAGCAGCTTATCTCAAAAAAGCTACTCTGACCAAGCAAATGTTTATAGGTCTTGGAGTCATCATTGCTATTACTCTGTTTCTACTTTCAATTCGTCCGAGCCTAGAAAATCAATCTCAGTTAGGCCGTGCTAGAGGATCAGAGGGTAAATCCATGCTGGGAACTCTCAATAGGGCGCAACAAGCATTTCGTCTTGAAAATAATCATTTTTCCCAATCAATAGATCAGCTAGATGCTAAGATTTATGGAAAATATTATCAATATAATATTATTGACATTGATGCCATTAAAGTTATTACTAAAGCTACTCCAATTCAAAATGATTTAAAGTCATATATTGCAGGGGCTTCACAGGTAAATGACAACTTTTCCCAAATTATCTGTGAGAGCAAAGATAATGGCAAAAATATCCAAAATCCCACTCTAGATGGGACTACTTGGACTTGCGGGGAAGATTCTTTACCAACTGAATAAGATAAGTTAGACTTTTTCAAGTCAAGGCATTAGTTCTTCTTAAAGAGCATCAGCAAGTATGATCACTGGCAACCGACACTAGCAATAATCTGTCCAATATCCTTAGGCGTTGCACCTGTTGCCAATATTGCTCGAATTAATAATTCTATCGAGACTGAATCATCACCATTTTCAGCTTTAGCAATTCGAGGTTGACTGGATCCAATTTTAGAAGCGAGTTCAACCTGAGTCATCATTTTTTGTCGCCGATCTTTCAAATTGCGGATAAGAGGATATTTGGAAAGTATGATTTGCCGCTACTGGTGGAGAAAAGGTTCCCTGAGTCTAGGCTAAAGATTGAACCCCTTTAGCACCCAGAGAACCATGAATCTAGTTTACGCAACAGAACTCACCCACAACCAATGGCAGGTGCTTGAACCCCTCCTTCCTGCTGCCAAATCTACAGGTCGCCCTCGAAGCGTCAGTCTGATGCTCGTGATTCAAGCCATTCTCTACGTCTTGGTCACAGGCTGTGCGTGGCGCTTACTACCCAAGACCTATCCGCCCTACTCAACGGTTTACTATTATTTTCGCCAATGGCGCGATGATGGGAACTGGAAACGTATTCATGATGCTTTGTTCGAGCAGGTGCGACTTGCTGCACGTCGACATCCATCGCCGAGTGCAGCGAGTCTCGACTCTCAATCGATTCCAACTGCCGTGATGGTGCATGAAGCGGTTGGATACGATGGGGCCAAACAGATCAAGGGTCGCAAGCGCTTTACCCTTGTAGATACCTTGGGCCTACTGATGGCGGTTCATGTGGTTGGAGCCAATGTCCCAGAACGAGCAGGGGCGAAGCAATTGTTGAGCAAGGTGAATCAAGAGCGTGAACGCTTTCCTCGACTAGCTCGAATTTGGGTCGATAGGGGCTTTTCAGGGGAAGATTTTATGCGATGGGTGATTGATGCCTTTCGCTGGATTTTGGACACTGTATTGAGACCACAAGGGGCTGAAGACTTTGTTTTGCTGCCCAAGCGTTGGGTAGTAGAACGCACTTATGGCTGGCTGCATTGGTATCGTCGCCTTAATGTGGATTATGAGCACTTACCGACATCTTCTGAAGCTCTAATTCACATTGCCATGATTCGGCTCATGCTACGTCGACTTGCTTGAACTATACTCACACCACATCTAGGAGTTTCCAAATATCCTCTAAGAGCCAGCTTAATTTCAACAAAGATGGTTTCTTCTGGTGTTAACTCTAAAAAATCTGAGACTGTCCCAATTTTCCAGCCTTTAGATACCAAACGTTCTTTCTTAGCTGCTTCCATCGTCTTACTCCTGCTGGTCAGCATCGTATTTGCTCAAACACTTCTTGCAAATCTCAATTAAGGTTTTGGGTGTTGATCTAGTGTGCTACCCAAGCAAAGACGCTTGTTGATTTTAGATTAGACGTGCATGAACCGCAAACTCTTGCTGCCGCTGAACAGCAACGTTTAGAGATTAATTTTTACGGGTCGATTCTGAACCATCCAGAAAGGTTTGAACATTCCCATCAGGCTGAAGGACGAGGCGAATATTGGCATTCTTTTCTTCTAGCGGAGATACAAAAGCAGAGGATGGGCTAGGCAGTGGTACTTGATTTAAATACTGTTGTGCCGATGTACCCAACGGTTCGACATTAGCGAGGGTACCATCGCGGTTGAGGGTGAGCCGATATTCCAGGGAACGTGACAAAGCTTGAGGGGGCTGCCAGCGCTGGGCAACATAGGTGCGCACCTCCGCCACTTGAGGAATCGTATCGAATAGAGAAGAGTTTTTTTCACTAACGCTGGGCGCAATAGGGGCTGAGGCACCTTCTACCGCACCGGAAAAGGCAGAGCGAGCGTTAGATATGGATCCACCCATAGGAACTGCTGTATCGGCTGTTGCCTCTGCTTGTTGTTCCGGCTGTGGATTTTTGGCAATGGAAGGCAGTGACGCAACCTGATCGGCGGGCTTGGGTTGTGGAACCTGCACAGTCTGAGGGGGTCGAACCTGCGATCGCCCTACATTAGACTGGGGCGCTTCCAATTTGGGCTGGGAAGCAACTGGCCCACTAGAACCACTGGTCGGAGGGGCCGAAGTGCGATTGGGTAACGCAACCGTAGGCAGCACCAACGGTCGGGAAGGTTCTGTTTTCAGACGCGGTAGCGCCTCACGAGCCGTAGAAGCTGGAGGAGTGGGCTGCTGGGCAATTTGTGAAGTTGGCGCAGAAGGCGACACAGCAACAGGACTAGTCAGCAACAACCGCCAAGTGGCAGTCCCCAAACCCGCAACCAGGAACACAGCCGCCGCACTTCTAGCCCACGCAGCAACTGGCGATCGCTGAGTTGATACCGGTGCAGCAAGGGCAGGCAGATTTTCTAAGTCAGCAGCACAACCCTCTAGGGCAGTGGCGAGGTCGTAGAGTTGGGAAACTTTCAGAACCACACTTGGCCCAGATTGCTCCGTCGCTAAGCTACCTAAAACCAATTCATGGGTCAGACGTGTTTTCGGCACAAGGCGAATATCTGCAACAGGCGGCACCAACGACACCAGGTTGGAGGGAGCCGTGGTTTCGGCAGGTGCAGCGGGTGTAGAAAATGGGGCGATCGCCGTTGCTGTGGTCTGTGCTAGGGGTAGGTCAGTGTGGCGAGAGGCAAGTAGGGTTTGAATATACTCAGAAACGGCTTCGGTTAAGGCGATTAGTTGAGCTTGGTTACCTTGTACTGCGATCGGCTCACGCTGGGGCTGAGAGAGGCCATCGAAGCTGAGTAAAAATTGCAGAGATTTGATCGCTGGATTGCGAGTCCATCGCGAAAGTGCAGAGGTTTGTGCCGTCACTTCTAGGGTGCAGGTGGGCGGCGTATAGATTCTGGAGAGCGTAGGGGAAAGCACAGGCATGTTAAGAGCTGCCGTGGGGCGCGATCTGAGTGCGGTCGAGGAGGGCCATCCAAAGGCGACGAACCCCTTGAGGGCCACTGTAAAACAGCAGGTCTATTAATAGTTTTAAACCAAGGTCGGTTAGGGCTTCGGGGGTACGATGCTCATCGTCCATGCGCTCCTGATAGAGGTTGGTAAATTGGTCTAGGTAATCGCCCAGGAGGGCAGCTTGGTGCGGAGGTCGGTTTTGTTCGGTTAGGTCTTCGAGGAGACTGATGGCTCGACGAATAGTGCTGTGGTGAGCTTGGGCAAGGTGGCAGCTAATTAACACTAAGGATCGCGCTTCTTCGATGTCTAATTTTTTGCGTCCGCCACTACCGCGCCGCATGGGGTTGGATTGGCGTAAACGCCACAGGGCCACGCGATCGCTAATCATCTCTTGCACACCTAGCTCAGTCGCAGCCTGAAGCATGGCTTCTGAACCGATGCCTGCGATGGCTTCTAGGGCCAGCAAAATGAGGTCGATCTGGGTCTTGATGTTATCGAGCTGGGCACCATTCGGTTGGATCGCAGGGGTGCCCCACTGACGGGTATCAGTGAGGGAAGGGGAGGCGATCGTGTCGATGGGTGGATCCATGATGTCGCGGAATATGATGCACACCCATTATTAATCGGGATGCCGACTTCTCCGCAAGGTTTCGGTCAATTTGCAGGTTGTGTTAACAATTCCTCATGACGTAAAAGGTTTACACCTTCAACTATGACGCCATTTATAGAGGATAGAGGTGCGGTTTCTAAAACTGCAACGTTGCCGTGGCAGACTCTGGCTTTTCCAGCAGCGCTACTGACCAGACATTTTGCGTAAGACTGATGCCAAATTACTTCGCGTTGTTATGGTGTCGGGATGGGCAATTCCTAAGCTGTTCTCCATGATTTTGAGCGATCGCTCATACAGTGATTCGGCTTCGCGGTAATGTCCTTGCGAATCGTAGAGTTTGCCCAAATTGTTAAGACTGGTGGCCACAGCAGGATGATCTTCTCCTAGTTGCCGTTCACTGATTTTGAGTGATTGCCTATACAGCAGTTCGGCTTCGTTGTAGCGTTCTTCCGAATCGTAGAGTAAGGCCAGATCGTTGAGGCTTTTGGCCACATCAGGATGATCTGCTCCTAGTTGCTGCTCCTGAATTGCAAGAGCACGTACATGCAGCGGTTCTGCTTCGCTGTAGCGCCCTTGCATTCGATAGAGATTGGCCAGATTGTTGAGACTTTTAGCCACATCAGGATGGTCTGCGCCTAGTTGTTGCTCCTGAATTGCGAGAGCACGCACATGCAGCAATTCTGCTTCGCTATAGCGCTCTTGCGTTCGATAGAGGTCGGCCAGATTGTTGAGACTTTGGGCCACATCAGAATGATCTCCCCCCAGTTGCCGTTCACGGATTTTAAGAGAGCGTACATAGAGTGGCTCCGCCTCACTGTAGCGCCCTTGCGATGTATAGAGTGCGGCCAGGTTGTTAAGACTATTAGCCACATCAGAATGATCTCCCCCTAGTTGCCGTTCACGAATTCCAAGAGAGCGTATATAGAGTGACTCCGCCTCACTGTAGCGTCCTTGGAATGTATAGAGTGTAGCCAGATTATTGAGACTCTTAGCCACATTATGATGATCTACTCCCAGTTGCCGTTCTGCTATTTTGAGTGAGCGCGCATAGAGCGATTCTGCTTCGCTGTAGCGTCCTTGCAATGTATAGAGGGCGGCCAAGTTGTTGAGGCTCGCTGCAGAGTCTAGGTGATCTTCCCCACACAGGCTAAGACGTAATTTGAGAGCTTTCTGTACAAGTGGTTCTGCTTCGCCATAGCGTCCTTGGATTTGGTAAAGTCGACCTAAACGCTCTAGGCTAGTTGCCAAATCTGGCACATCCAAAGCTGGAATCTGGCTTAAAAAGCCCTCAAACTGAGAAGTCAAATCTTGCAAGCCTTTCTGAGCTTTGACCTCTGCCAAGGATTCTAGAGCCGGAAGTAAATAGAACTTCAGCAGATCTGCCGCTGAAGCACCTGCTCGTTGTCCCTGCTCAAACCGCTGTATTAAGTACGCTACCCGTTGACGCACATCATCAATATTGGTTGTGCTCTCTGCCACCATCAAGTCTTGAGGTTCAACTACAACCGCCTCCGTTAAACGCAGACGAGGGTTGAACCAACTCATCAAATCTGGCATGGCAAACTGGGCAGCATCGTAAAAAGCAGGCGTCATCCACCAAATTTGCCGCAAAGGTCGCTCTGCGAACCGTTCCCGATTGAAGTTGAGGGCATACATTGCCTCTTCTAGAGGAATTCCTGCTCGAAAAGCAGTCGAAAAGCCATGAATTGAAACAACGCCGCTGGCCTGCCGATCCAGTTGTGCCAATAAATCATCCACTACCTCCATTGGTTCGGCATAGGTTGGCAACTGAACTTCGGCAAATGGGATTCGTTCCTGCTCCAGACCAGCTCGCAAAAGAGTAAGCACCTGCTGGCGAGAAAATTCAGAGCTAAATTCTACCCGTGCCAAGCCTTGAACGGCTTGCTTCGACCACAACAGCAACCGGGCCGAAATATCTGCAATCGAACCCATTGGCACTAGGTCAGAGGGTGCCACCTTCTGCATCCTCCTGCAAGTGCCCTTGTTCCTTCAAAATATCAACAACGAGAGGATGCACCCCAAACCATCGCTTCCCGTTAAACTCTTGTACTGCCCGAGTCCCTAGCAACGAGTACATCGCTGGATTGGTAATTTGCCCATCTTCTCTACCTGCATAAATTTGTTGCAGCAACGTCACTTTTTCTGAGTAAGGAACCGGATCAGGGCTAAAGGGACTTTGCCCCAAACGACGTTTATAATCACTCCGTAAATTATTAATGGCACCCAAAGCATCGTTGGCACTAATCTTGTCAGCCTCGCGCAGGATTGCACTATCGGCGGCGTAACTCACCAACGTAAATAAATCTCGCAAGTTGCCACCCGATGCCACAATGAACTGTGTCACCTGATCGTCTTCAAACAAATCAAGATTCATCCTTGCCGCTAAAACTGTTCTGATCGCTTCTCGACCTTGCTCGTTGGGTAAGTGGTCTTGAGTATAAACAGGCGTATCAGGAATAATAAAGCTGCAACTTGGCGAAAACGGCAATTGAGACGCGCCAACGGAATAATAAAGCGCAATAGGAACACTAAAAATCAGATGGGTTCGCAGATCCTGAAAAATATTGCCGTAAGTAATAAATAGCTCTGATACTCGCTTCGGATCCATCCGAGGTTTATCAAAATCTTCTCCAATAAAGAGCCATTCCTGGCGATTGAGTGTCTGCAATAATCGCGTACATTCGTCCAATAATTCGTTAACCGCCTCAATCAGATCATCTAGACGGCTGAGACGATATTCAACCACCTTGTCTTCGCGAGCTGAAGCAAAACGAATCTCACCTTTGAGGTTAGCAAACAACCCCAGAACTTGCGCCCACAAAGAATCTGACTTAACGCCAGCTCCCGCTTCAACCCCTGCCTTAGACTCAGATTGCATAGTCCGAGAGCTTGTTTCAACAGCAAACCAATCCCAGATCTTACGCAAACAACTAGCCGATGGCGGTGTGCCAACCAACTTAGCGGTTTGTTCTGCCACTTCAATCATCATGATCAGCAAAACATCCAATGGCCTAAAATTAACCGGATCTAACACTGATGTAGCACTAAACCGAATTGTCTGAAACTCCGGCTCAATCTCGACAATAAGACGCGAAAGTTCAGTCGATTTGCCAACGCCTGGATGTCCCATCAAACAAGCCTTAAAAGGCACCACGTCTCCATAGGCTCGGCTCAAACCCAGACGAAGACGCTTCATTTGGTCACCACCACGGGTTTCATTGAGTGCAGCTTTATAAAACGCAGTAAGTTCTTCCGGCTTTTGTAACGGCTCCGGTCTTAGGGTTTTATAGACATCCTCTAGGATAGTTGCAGGCGTCGTCTGGAGTTTAGGGCCAGGAATATCCATATCGTCTGAGTCTAGTAGTCCAATACACCCGGATGATTGACACTGCTCCAATAACCTTCACGCAAACCTCAGAGCCAGAGAAAAGCTGCAAGCCAAGGGGACTAACTATAGCCTTATCCCTGCTCTGTTTATGAAGGGAGGGGCAGAAGATGATGGTCAAGAGGGATTAATTAATCAACTAACACACTCATCCTAACCGGACAAAGCCCAACCGCAGTGATCGCACTTGCGGTCAAAGGACCTGGCATAAATCGAGCTGTATGGGGCAAAACTCCGCTCCTATTTATAAAAGCGCTACTGCATGATGCACCTAGCTACGTTTCCACCGCTGAGGTATGCAAAACGGCCCACTCTCCCGTGGGTAGTTGCCCCGTAATATAAATCTCCAACTCTATTTCGCCACATCGATAGACCTGTAACTGCGTCAAAGTCTCAGATAGTAGCCTCTGCAAAGCTTGAAAACGCTGTGTTTCCTCCACTTCTACAGGCGTATGCCAATCTTGAGGGGTCAGGGCAGGTGCGAAAAAAGCTTCTACTGCCAAAACCTCCAGCGGAGTATCTGACTCTAGCCCCACTAGTTTTAAAACATCCGCTGGGGCAAGCTGCTTTCCCACAGTCCCTGGCCAGTACAGAAGCTCAAATGGTGCATCGGTTTCGCTGTGCCATTGCAGGTCTTCTACCGATGCAGCCAGCCGTGCCAAAATTGCCTCCGACTCAGGCGTCAGACTCATCAGGGTGTCTTAGTAGGTTGAACGGGAGCAGAGGTAGCCGGAGCAGACACGCTCGATTGCGGTGTAGCAGTAGTGACCCCACCGTTCGGAGTGGTTTGCATTCCCGTCATTAACTGCTGGATCTTGTCTTTCACCTCTACAGGAGCCATTGTTATGGCAGTTTGAAACAGCGCTACCGCCTCCTGCGCTTTGCCTTGGTTGCGTAAAACAATACCTTTACCGACAACAGGACGAAAATCATTGGGATTTTCTTGGCGGAGTTGATCGTACAGGGCGATCGCATCCCCATCCCGTTTTTGCGACAAATACACATCACCCAGCAGCATCTTCAGGGCAGGTACATCAGCCGTTCCAGCCTGCTGCCGATTGGATTGTTCACCCGTTGCGATCGCCTTTTGTAACGTAGCGAGCGCAACATCTGGTTGCTTTTGTTGCAGCAACAACCCTACATAACCCTGCAACACCTCAACACTCGTGGGCTGTTGAGCCAGTGCAGATTGAAACGTTTGGCTTGCCGCTGCTGCATCGCCAGACTGCTGCTGTGCCTGTGCGAGCAACGCACTATACATAGGTTTTTTAGGATTCAGCTTCGCCAATTGTTGCAGCGGCTCTACCACATCCTTGGGCGTGCGCAGTCCTAACCGAATCATCTTGAGCCGTGTTTCTAATAACCCTTCCAGAACCTTCGTATTTTCTGGATCACGCTTGAGCACAAGCTGATATCCTTCCTCATCCTTCTTTAAAGACTCTGGAGAATCTGAGGCTTGAGCGGACGGGTTTGAGGGATTTGGGTTTGTTGCTGTTTGCGAGGTTTCATTCTGGCTAAGGATACCGCCAATCAACGGAAAGATAGAAAGCCCGATAAATACCAAGCTAGAGAATCCAAGAACGGCAATAGTTAGCCAGCGTCGTGATTGTTTTTGCACCAGAAAGCTCTCAATTTTAGGGTTAATCTCTTGCCTATTATTATCAATGATCGGGTTGAATGCGCCGTTTTCTAGGCATTGCTCCATTCGCTATTTCTTTCAAGCTAGGATAACGTCAGCCTTTTGACAGCATCTGACTTTTCATGATCACAGCTTCATCTCAGTCTGTAGCAGATTCCGCTCGTTTGATTTTAGTCACAGGGCCAACTCGATCTGGAAAAAGTGACTGGGCAGAAACCCTAGCGCAGCGATCGCAGCAGCCCGTTCTGTATATTGCCACCGCCTCAAACCCGACAGATGACCCAGAATGGCAGGCCCGCATTCAAGCCCATCGCGATCGCCGTCCTCCAGAATGGATGCTTTGGGAAATTCCCCTTGCCTTAAGTCAAGCAGTGCGCGATGCACCCTCCCACTGCTGTATCTTAATCGATGCCCTCGGCACCTGGGTGGCCAATAGCCTTACACAGCCAGACGACGAGTGGCAAACCACTACTGCCGAATTGCTCGCCACCTTACAGCAAAGCCCCAATCGCATTATCTTGGTTGCCGAAGAAACAGGTTGGGGCCTAGTACCGCCCTATCCTGCTGGACGCTTATTTCGCGATCGCCTTGGTACCTTAACGCGCCAGGTTGGCACCCTTGCCAATCGCGTTTACTTAGTTGTTGCAGGGTACGCCGTTGACTTGCAGCAGTGGGGCGAGAAACTAAACCCCGAATCGTGAACGCCAATATCGGTAGAGTGTAAACATCCCTAAGGAATGCGGCACTACAGAAAGTCCATGGCTACAATGTTAAGAACAAGCAAGATACATACAATTGCCTTCAGAGATTTATGGCGCTCGAAACGGACGTAAAGAACTATGTCGCTTGCTGGATGCAATTAGGCACAAAGCTTTGGCTACACGGTGGACAAGAAGCGTGCCAAGTTCAGCAAGTTTTAGAAGGTGGTCGTTACAGCCAGGCGTTTGAAGATTGTTGGCGTCAGGCCACGGAACCCACAGCCGGAGACTGTTACCTGGATGGTGCTGAAACAACCATCCGTGAAATGCTAAGTCCAAGTTGGGATGTAATTGCCTGCGGCAGATGCAACATGCCCGTCGTGCTTCCCATTGGCGCATTGCCGCCGATTGGATGCCCCTGTCAAGCACTCGATAACTGGCCCAATACCGAACTTCCACCGCCACGCCCACCCATCAGTAGCAGTGACCATCTGCGGTCTATCCAAGGGCGATTGAAGGCTCTATGTAATCCTGAGCCTTCTGCGACCGAAACATAAGCTTGGCGATCGATGATTTAGTGCCAATCTTCTCCTATATCTTTTTCTAGAAACCGACCATCGGCAAAGGATACTTCATCGGCATCGCTATAGATTGACGTTAAGCGCCAACCCAAAACAATAAGCACCGACAGCAGCAAACCGAAGCTAAAGCAAAGACTTAAAAGCAGACCCAAAGGAAAGCCAATGGATTGCCACTGCCCAATTTGGATAGAAGTCAACCCTGCATTCTGAACCGACACAGTGGCTGCGCCTACAATAGCAAGGCTAATGATGAAAAAGCTCAGTAATATCTTCACGGCGTTAAGGCTCTACGGTAACTTGACAGGCATGTCAAACCTAAATAGCACTTCTCCTCACAGTGTAGTATTCCTAAAACCTTAGACTTGGGTAACTTAATTAGCGTTAAGTTAAATAAAGACGTTGTATACCTCGGTCGTATCTTAGACTTAAGACAAGTTTCAGTCCGGTGGGGCAAACCATCTGCTGGAAGACTGATCCACGATTGACGAATGCACTCTATAATTCAGCAGGATCAGTGTACCCATCGATTTGGGCACGGGCAATGGGGTAGCGTTTAGTTATACTGCCGCATTGCGCAATCCTCTGGTCGTTTGGGTTAGTGTGCAACGACGGATAGACACTGCCCACATCTGGGCGGATCGGCGTATCAGGCATTTTTGGGTATGGCAAAGCAATTAAATCTTCTCTCCTCCGGTAGAATCATCGCCACAGCGCTACATACCGAGATGGAGCAGTCCTATTTGGAATACGCCATGAGCGTAATTGTGGGGCGGGCGCTGCCTGATGTGCGAGACGGTCTCAAACCTGTGCATCGACGCATCCTGTATGCCATGCATGAGTTAGGCCTGACGCCGGATCGGCCCTATCGCAAATGTGCCCGTGTGGTGGGGGATGTGCTCGGCAAATACCATCCCCACGGTGATCAGGCGGTTTACGATGCACTCGTGCGGATGGTGCAGTCTTTTTCGAGCCGCTATCCGCTTTTGGATGGTCATGGCAACTTTGGCTCAGTCGATAACGATCCGCCTGCGGCGATGCGGTATACCGAAACGCGCTTGGCTGGTGTAGCCAACCAAACGTTGCTGGAGGAATTGAGCGAAGCAACGGTCGATTTTATTGGTAACTTTGACAACTCGCAGCAAGAGCCAACGGTACTACCAGCCCAACTGCCTGTACTACTGCTAAATGGGTGTTCTGGGATTGCAGTTGGCATGGCCACGAATATTCCACCCCATAACTTGGGGGAAGTGGTAGATGCACTGATTGCACTGATTGATCGTCCAGGGCTGAGCCCAGAGGAGTTACTGACCTTTATCCCAGGGCCAGACTTTCCCACAGGCGGAGAAATTATCGGCACCGCAGGCATTGCGGAAGCCTATGCGACAGGGCGCGGTAGCGTAACAGTGCGAGGGATTGCCCAATTCGAAGAATCACAACCGGGGAAAGGCAGGCACCGCCGCACGTCGATTATTGTGACGGAACTGCCCTATCAGGTGAATAAGGCAGGTTTAATTGAGAAGATTGCCACGTTGATTAATGCTGGCAAGCTAGAGGGCATCGCCGATCTACGGGATGAAAGCGATCGCAATGGGATGCGCATTGTGATTGAGCTAAGGCGAGAAGCAAACCCAACAACGGTTTTGGAGCACTTGTATCGGCAAACAGCATTACAGGCCAACTTTGGCGTGATTATGCTGGCGATTGTGGATGGACAACCGCGCCAACTCTCCCTCAGGGATTTGTTGCAAGAATTTTTGCAATTTCGAGAAACCACCCTTACGCGGCGCTATCAAAACGATTTGGAACAAGCGCAACTGCGCATCCAGCTCGTAGAGGGACTTCTGAAAGCCTTAGAAAACTTGGATGCCCTGATCGAGATTTTGCGTCGTGCCCCCGATGGCACCACAGCCAAGCAGGGATTACAAACTCAGTTTGATTTAAATGAACGGCAGGCTGATGCCATTTTGGCAATGCCCATGCGCCGCTTAACGGGACTAGAACAACAGAATTTACGTTCTGAATATGAGGAACTGACCCAACAAATCCAACGCCTGACGTTACTATTGAGCGATCGCAAGGAGTTGTTAAAAGCCCTCAAACAAGATCTACGGGCCCTGAAGCGCAAGTATAGCGACCCACGCCGCACCAGGATTGCCACCGAACCGGAGGCCATTGCTGTCCCAACGGCGGTAGCAGACGACGAACCTGTGCAATTAGAACTGACCCAACGCGGTTATGTACGCTGGTTGCGTCGCTCAGGACGCCGCAGAGCAACGCCCGAAAAGCCAGAGCAGTTACAAGAATATGCCCAGGATTTGACCATCTACACCCGCACCGGATTGCTCTCAGATCCATTGTTATTGTTTACCGGCAGTGGTAAAGCCTATACCGTACCCCTAGAAGCAATGCCATTCAGTGGATCGGGTCGCGATCGCGGTACGCCACTGGTAACACTGCTCAGCGACTCGGCCCAGAATGAGTCGATTGTGGCGCAGTTTGTACCCTCGGACTATGCCAAGGCAGATCGATTTGTCTTTCTAACGCGCCAGGGAAGACTGAAGTGGTTGCCGACAAGTGACTTTGCCGAATTGACCGCTCGTGGATTGGGTGCCCTAAAACTGAAGGATGACGATCAGCTTCAGTTTGTGATCCCCGCTACGGAAGAAGTAGAACTGGCGATCGCAACTTCTTCTGGGCGGCTGTTACGCTTCCCCCTTGCAGAAATTCCAGAGATGGGCCGTACCGCACTGGGCAACCAGGTTTTGCGGCTCATGCAAAAAGAAACGCTGGTGGGCCTCACAACCGCAACCTTGCCGATGGAAGTGCTACTCCTTTCGCGCCAAGGCTATGCAAAACGGCTACCGTTGGCAGTAACGCGTCTGGGACATCCCAGCGGCTTGGGAACGCCAGTGATGCAGTTTACGAAAAAGACCGATACGCTAGTCGCAATGCTTCCCCTTCTGCCTGACGCTGAAGTTTTAATGCTGACTGACCAAGAACGGATGGCCTATGTGCATCCTTCCCAACTGGCGATCGCCAATCGAGAAGGTGGCGGCACACCTTGGCTCAAACTCAAGTCTGGCGAACAAATCGTGCAAGCCAGCTTGTGGCAGGATGCTACTCCTTCTTAAGGCATGAGGCAAGGTGGCAGAGCCAGAGAATATGCATGTACAAGCTTGAATACCTGCATATTCTAGTACCTGTCATTGCACCAACTTGCTTACCTAGAGGGCACTATCAGGAAGTTCCTCGCGAAAATCGAGGATGAGTTGCATATTGTCGATCACAAGACTCCGTAAATCTTGAGTGAGGGGAGCAGCTCCCGTAGGCCCAAACCAGCGATCAAAAATTGCCACGGCTTTGGGTTTCTTGCGGAGAAATCCTTGCGTGAAACGAAACAGCGAGTAATTCACTGTATCTAGGAACGTGGAATTGTTTTCAGGCACCATACAGGCAATGCCTTCTTTGGAGTACGGGTATCCTTGCACTTCAAAGTCCTTGGCATGATTTCCCTGCTGCATCCATCCATCTAGGAGGATACCGTCAGACGCAAAGGCGTCGATTTTGCCCTCTTGCAATGCTTGATAACCTTCCGCCCGATCCTTAAACAACACCATTTGGGCCTGCGGTTGGGCTTTTTGAATGGCGAGTTCATTGGTCGTTTGGCTCAATACCCCAATCCGCTTACCACGCAACGTATCTGGGCCAGATAAGGCTGCACCTCGCCTCGTAAGCAAGCGGGTTCCCGTAATGCCATAACTCACCGAAAAATCTACATCTTTGTCGCGTGTCCAGGTAAAGCTACTGGCATCGCAGACAATATCGAGGTCGCCATTGATCAATTTGGGAAGGCGTTGGTCGGGATCAACTGCCACCAATTTGAGGGTAACGGGACGCTTGAGTTCTGCCTCCAGTTGCATCTTGATCAGCTGCAACATATCCACAGAGTAGCCAGTCAGTTGTCCCTTAGCGTCGGCATAGGCAAAGGGAAAAGCATCTTTGCTAGTGCCTGCCGTTAAAACGCCTGTTTCCGAAACCTTCTCCAATACGGTATGCGCTTCAGCACTGACTGGAAACGAAAGGCCATACAGCATTCCCAAAGCTGCAAAACTCAACTGGAAAGGCTTAAACCACATTGGCATTTGCACAGCAACCACCCCTGCCCCAAGGCACAACGCGAAGAATACGGCTCGTATCTTACCACTGTGATTCCAATGCGCAGCACTCAAACCTGCACCATCTTGTTAAAACAGCATTAAGCATGTTCGCAATGCCAAGGTTTTGGGACTGTATTGCTCTTTTTTGGCAGCTCTATCCTTGAGACTTCCACTAGCGCCAGGATAGATAACCGAAAGAGGAGATTTTGGCAAAGACCGCTGCCACCGCACACCCAATCCGCTAGGCAATGGACGATACAGGAGCAGGCGTAGCAGTCGGAGATTGAAGTTGCTCTAGGGGACAAATGCAGGGCTCCTGTTCTAGCCACTGCGACCCGACTTGATGCAGTGCCACCATCACAGGTTGAATCTGACGACCTTTAGGAGTAAGAGAATATTCCACATGGGGCGGCACTTCTGCGTAGACGCGTCGTTCAATCAGTCCCTGCCGTTCTAGTTCCCGCAAGCGTTGGGTCAAGATTTTGGTGCTAATGCCTGGCAGTGCTGCCAAAAGTTCATGGGTGCGGCGATCACCACCGAACAATTCCCGTAGCACTAAAATCAACCATTTGTTGCCAATTAAATCAACGACAAACTGAATGGGGCATTGAAAATCGCGACAAGCGTCGATGTCGGACATACCTGACTGTGCATGAACCGCTATTGCCTGATTGTAACAGTTAGGCAATATTCACGTTTCTATAAGAAATGAATCGATAACACTTCAATGCCAAGAGGCATCCAAAGTTTTACCTTTTGGTAACTAAGGGGAACAGCGAGTGCCTACCTTGCGACCGATACAGTCCTTGTTTGAGGATGAAGCTGAGTTGCGCAGTGTTCTCGTCCAGGATTCACTTGCGGAAATCTACTCACCAGGATTAGGTAGTTCCGGACATATCTAATCCTAGTGATTTCCCGCTCAACTCTCCCCTGAGCTTCGTCGATTCCAGTTCCCAGACGAATGCTCAGTTTCCTCTCGAACTCCTCTCCCTAAGTTCGCGTTCTAGTCGTCTCCATCAAGTCCACACTTACTCTAGGAGGATTCTTTTTCATGGTTGCTACGTTGCCATCGCCTGACTCGGGCATTGCACTACCGACTGTTAAAACGGCAGTGCAAGAAACGTTGCTGTCTCCTCGGTTCTATACGACAGATTTTGAGAAAACTGCAAGTTTAGACCTTTCGGCTCAGGAAGATGCGCTCAAATCCATGCTGGAGGAGATGCGAGCCGACTACAACCGCTACCACTTTATGCGCGATGAGGCGTTCGACCGTTCTTGGGATCATATTACAGGCGAAGATCGCCAAGCCTTTCTAGAGTACCTAGAACGCTCGTGTGTGTCTGAATTTTCTGGGTTTTTGCTTTTTAAGGAACTCTCACGCAAACTCAAAGATCGCAGCCCTCTCCTGGCGGAGATTTTTCAACTCATGGCTCGCGATGAAGCCCGTCATGCAGGATTTTTGAACAAGGCAATGAGTGACTTTAAGATGTCACTCGATTTAGGTAAGCTGACCAAGAACCGGACTTACACGTTCTTCCCCATTGAGTGGGTGATTTATACCGTTTATCTGTCTGAAAAAATTGGCTATTGGCGCTACATTCTTATTTTTCGGCACTTACAGCAACACCCAGAGCATCAGTTTTACCCCATCTTTCGCAAGTTTGAGAGCTGGTGCCAAGATGAAAATCGCCACGGTGATATTTTCAAGGCGCTGTTGCGATCGCAGCCCCAACTGTGGAATACCTGGCAGTCTCGGTTGTGGAGTCGATTCTTCCTGTTATCGGTGTTCATGACCCACACCCTCACGGTGCATGAACGGTCACGGTTTTATGACATGCTGGGCTTAGATGCAACGTCCTTCGACAAGGACGTGATCCGCGAAACCAATGCCACCTCTGCCCGAGCGTTTCCAGTTTGTTTAGATGTGGATCATCCTGAGTTTTTTGCCCGTTTAGATCGATGCAGCGATCGCAATCTCAAACTCAAGGCCATTGAGCGCAAGGCATTGCCCAACGTTTTGAAGGTGCTACAAAAGGTACCGTTGTGGCTGGGTATTCTTGGCGACTTTATTAAACTCTATCTCATCCCACCACAGGACGCAGAAGCGTTGCGCGGTCGCGTACTCTAACAACCTTGGCGCTTCAGACCAAAACTAAAACAAGTTCATATTGCCTCTATGCAGCCCAGTCATGCCATCGTGTCTGGGCTTTCCTTTGGTCAAGCCGATGGACTGAATTACTCATGCACTGTGCCGTCTGGCATTTTCGCACCGGATAAATCGGCACCTTTCAAGATAGTACCCGTCAGGTCAGCCCCTTCCAGGTTGGCACCTTGCAAAATGGCATCACTAAAATCTGCGTAGCTCAAGTCTGCATTTTTGAGGTTGGCTTGGCTCAGGTTGGTGGGCCAATCGCTCCATTGCATTCGGCGGCTGAGGTTAGCACGGCACAATTTTGCGCCCTCTAGATCCGCTGCATAGAGCAAAGCAGCACTGAGGTTGGCGTAGGACAGATCTGCTTGCTTGAGGATGGCATAGCCTAAGTCGGTTTGTTGATCTGACCCTGGTGAAAAATCAGCATCAATGAGGATCGCTTGCGTTAAGTTGGCGTGACTAAGATTCGTACCGCAGAGGCTAGCCTTACATAAGTACGCTGATTCTAGACTTGCACGAATGAGCTGCGCCCCGCTGAGGTCTGCCTCTCGCAAGATGGCACAATCTAGCTTTGCTTCACTAAAGTTGGTACCCCACAAAATGGCTTCGCTTAAATTGGCAACGGTAAAACGGGCCTGACTCAAGTTTGTTTTGCCGAGTCGCGATTGACGCAGATCCGCTTGGGTAAAGTCGGCCTGACTCAAGTCCTCGTTCATCAAGTCAATGCCAATTAAACTAATCCGTTGAAAGTTGCGCTCGCCTGCTAAGTATCGATTTAAGAGTTCAGAAATCGTCATATTGTGGAATCGGCCCATTACCCTAGGATGATCGGATCTGTGCAAAACTTTGCGCTTGT
>DATNQK010000272.1:0-3585 GCA_036704065.1 Stenomitos sp. | reverse complement strand
GTATATGGGCATTCATAACCTGCCCCATATTCTGGAGGGTCTCCAGGCAGGTGGTCGTGCCTCTGATACGCCCATTGCACTGATTCGGTGGGGTACTTGCCCCCACCAGTCCGAATTGATCGGTACCTTGGCAACCATCGTGCAGCAGATGGAAGAAACAGGCTTTGATGCCCCTGCCATTGCTGTGATCGGTAAGGTCGTGGAACTGCGCGACATATTAGCCCAAGCTCAGCCGATGGCGCTTGCGTCGGCTGAGCGTTAAGTCTTTAGATCCAGGCTTTAGATTTGTTTGAGATCGCTATATTCAGTGAGCAGTTCCTCTTCTGTGAGACTGTCGCTCGCCTCTTGAGGGCTCCAAATGACTTCTAATGTCATCAGGTACTCTTCGGGTAATCCTGCAAGTTGCTCCAAACAGCGTTTCAAGTCTTCAGCCGTGTTCACCTGCTCGAACAGAGCACGATCATGGGCCGTGCCAATAAGCAGCGTTACCACAATATAGGCCGCAGGATCTTCCTCTAGACCAGGTGCTTTGAAGCTATTACGGCGAACGCGTCCCCCTACATTGACTAAGGTTTCGCTACTGAGTTTGCTGCGGACTTCAACGGACAGTTGATTGATCAACTGTTCGGCAGCAAGGGCATCCTTAACCGTTTGCGAGGTGCCTTTGGCATGGGTCCAAGATTCGGGTTGTCGTAGCAAGGCCAGAGCCGACTCTTGCATAAGCTGTAATAGCCCCGATTGGGTCTCGGTATCAACGGTTTCGCTAAGCTCCGACAGATCTGTCTGAATTTGTCTGGCCTGGGCATACAGCGCAACCTGTAGTCTTGTTACCGTGAAAATATTGTTAGTGATCTCTTGTTCACCAGTGGCAGCAGGTAACCCCCGGAGTTTAGGCAATAGCCAAACAATGGCCCCAATGCTAAGGCCACCTAAAATCAGCAGTACCAATAATCCAGGTAAAACGCTGGCAAAGCCGCCTTGAGAACTACTGGAGTACCCTGGCCCACCTGAGTAGGGCTGCGTATTGTAATTGGGTTGTCCATAGGGAATGGGCACAAATACAGGTCCTCCGCCTCCCCCATAGTTCTGGCGTGGATAATTTGGCGCATAGTTTGGAGCCGAGCGTCTGCCCGAGGAACTAGGCGGCGAAACCCGACGGAATGAACCGCCACCCGCTCGTCCCCCACTGCTTTTGGCGATCGCAGGTTGGCCCATTTCTAAGGTGAGTGGTGTGCTGTGCATAGAGGGATGTATTTCTAGTACAGCTGCTGTGAGACCTGCAAGCGCAACTGCACAGCCTATAGACCCGTAGTTTAACCGCCGATGTTTCATGGCTCGATCTGTGAGACCTGCTACTTTTACCTTTGATGTTCACTCTAACAATTGTCGCGAATGCATGAGCGATCCGCTGTGATCCAAACCCATTTTCGAGGATTTTCTGTGCCCTGAAGGGGTTCACCCAAGGCAGATTGAGGTGGGTTGAGCAACACAATTTCCTGTTGAATATTTTGCCCCTGGATCTGTTTTAAGCGACGCCCCACTCGACTGGGGAGCCCATCGGCCCATAAGTGACCTTGGCCCACTAGCACTACGATCTGCCGTTGGGGATTCTGCACGTGGTACTGGGCGATCGCATCTGCCATGGTTTCATCCCAAAGGGCCTGGGCCTGCACAAAATGCTCAAATCCTTTACTGTTACCTTTCCCCTGATGAAAGCTATTAAAGATGTCTTGTAAGCGTTGACGATAGCTAGGGCTGTGGGTTTCAATTTCGGCTGCGGGTGGTGTCCATGCGGTATCCTCAGGCGTTAAAGCCTCCAGCCCAAACCGAGCGACCTTACGCGTCGTTTCTGTCGGGGCGTTGATTGCTAAAACGGGTAAACCTTTTTTTTGGGCAAAACGGACAATCGGCGCATAAAACGACCAGTTATAGCCCCATCGTTGCTGGAACTGTGTGCCCTCCAATAAATCTGTCTCGCTAGAACTCCCCTGGAGATAGCGATCAATGGCAGGTTGATAGGGCCGTTGGAACATTTCCATGGCCACAACCAATTGAGGATTAAACCGGTATAACCCTTGGAGGATCGTTAACTCAGCCCTATGGTCGGGTTCGTGATCGTGGGTTTCGCCTAAATAGATGATGCGAGCTGTATGGATAGTTTTCAATAATTGGGTTTGGGCAGCACTGAGTTCAGCCTCTCCATTGCGTTGGGGTAATGCAGGAGATGCAGCAGCGTTGGGGGGCATAGTGCTATGCCATAGGCCTAAGCCTACGATGCAAACCCAGACCCATGCTTGACGGGACCAGTAACCAGCATCTTGGCGCTGAAATTGTGTGTGAAGTGGCTTAGATTGCTGCATTGAAGTTAAACCGTCCGGTCGAGCCAAACGCTGATAATCTAACAAAAATCCGAGTTGGGTCCTTCAATTATTGGCAGTTCGCGACAAAACAATAGGTCGCATCTATTAGAAGAGTGAAGGAGAATGTTATTATTGCAACAAAATCACACAATCTTTAGAGAAAACGACCTTATGGCTCCGAGTCCTGTGTCTCCCGTGGTCCTGGTGATTTTGGATGGATGGGGTTACCGTGAGGAAACAGATGGAAATGCGATCGCCAAGGCTAACACGCCTGTGATGGATAGCCTTTGGGATACCTATCCTAGTACGCTCATTCAAACTTCAGGGAAGGCTGTTGGCCTGCCTAAGGGACAAATGGGAAACTCGGAAGTGGGTCATCTCAACCTTGGCGCTGGACGTACCGTCCCTCAAGAATTAGTGCGTATTTCCGATGCCGTTGAAGATGGCAGTTTGTTTGAAAATCCAGCCCTGAGCGAAATTTGCCAAGGGGTTGCTCGCAATCGTAGCAAACTGCATCTAATTGGGCTTTGTTCTCAAGGTGGGGTCCACTCTCACTTAAATCATCTCTTTGCCCTACTTGTGCTAGCGCAGAAGCATGGAATCGAAGATGTTTGTATTCATGCCATTTTGGATGGGCGTGATACCCCGCCGACCAGTGGCATTGAGGATATGCAGCGACTGCAAGCCGAAATTGCCCATGTAGGTCTTGGCCGCATCGTAACGTTGAGCGGTCGCTACTATGCCCTAGATCGAGACCACCGCTGGGATCGAGTGCAGCAAGCTTACGACGTGATGACCTGCAACGATAACATTCTGGGCAAGACCGCCGTAGAGGTACTGAGCGAGACCTACGCTCAAAATATTACAGACGAATTCGTGCCCCCTGTGCGCATCGCCCAAGGTGCGATCGAGCCAGGGGATGGCGTGATTTTCTTTAACTTCCGACCGGATCGCGCACGCCAACTGAGCCAAGCATTGGTCGAGCCAGACTTTAAAGGATTTGAGCGTACCTTCATCAATCCTTTGTTGTTTGTAACCTTCACACAATACGATCCGAACCTGCCCGTTAAAGTTGCGTTTGGTCCGCAAAACCTTAACAACATCTTGGGCGAAGTCATTGCCAATCAAGGTCTCAAGCAATTTCGAGTTGCAGAAACCGAGAAATACGCCCACGTGACGTACTTTTTTAACGGCGGGATCGAAGATCCGCTTCCGGGCGAAGATC
>DATNQK010000271.1:0-1738 GCA_036704065.1 Stenomitos sp. | reverse complement strand
GGGTCATGGCAGTGAACGCGTGAAGGGGACTGGCATAAGACCTCGTGGTCGATGGCCTCTGCACCTAACCGACTCATTATCTAGTAGATTTAGCGGCGATTATCGGGTCGCAAACATTTATGACTTTAGCAGTCCGGCTGGTCTGAGGCTTGCAGTTTTTGCACAATATTGAGTGGAAGCTACAGACACTGTGTGTCGCTTTCTCGTTCGATTCAGTACATTATCTGAAGCGCATGTGTATTGGAATAGAAATGCGTGCAAATGGGAATTGTCGTTATAGTTTTGTCCTGGCTCTAGCCGTTGGCTGAGTTACCAAGGCAAAACTGAATAGGAACGTTATCGTATATATCCAGTCTTGATTGTCATTCCCTATGCCAGCTTCATCTATATCCAGTCTTGATTGTCATTCCCTATGCCAGCTTCATCCCTCGAAATTTTGCAAATTGGCAACCCTCGTCTCAGAATTCTGGCTGAACCGATTGCTGAACCAACTGATCCTGTCTTGCAAACGTTCATCGATGACCTGTTGCGAGAGATGCACCAAGCCAATGGTGTGGGTATTGCTGCGCCTCAAGTGGGACGTTCCCTTCAACTGGTCATTATTGCCTCGCGTCCCAACCCGCGCTACCCCAATGCCCCTGCAATGGATCCGCTTCCGATGTTGAATCCGCGGATTGTTTCTCATTCCTCGACGCTAGAGAAAGGTTGGGAGGGTTGTCTGAGTGTGCCTGGTATTCGTGGGTTGGTGCCTCGCTATACCGCTATTGATGTGGAGTATCTAGATCGTCAAGGACAACCGCAGCAGCAAACCTTCCACGACTTTGTAGCTCGCATTTTTCAGCACGAGTATGACCATTTGCAGGGCATTGTGTTTATTGATCGGGTTGAAAGTACCTATGAGCTGATGAGTGATGCTGAATATCGGCGGCAAATTCTACGGCTTGACCCTTAATGTGCTTGGCAGTCATAGCGTTGGTACACGACTCCCATTTCTGATACGGAGGGGCGATCTGCGATGCAGTTGCTAGTTTTCTCCTGGGTTTCAGCGACTTCATGTAATTGAATCCGCTGAGGTAAGGGTGGTTTGGGAATGCCTAAATTGCCGATTTGCCAAATTGTGGCTGGTAGTTCTAGGCCTTTTGTATGGGGCGTTTGTGGAGTTGCAGATTTTGGTTGCGATGCTGTCTGCTGGATCCACCCCGCCCATTGTGTACTCCTCCCAAGAGCGGATGAAGACTGGTGAGAAGTTTCTGGGGACAGATCCCCTTCTGGTAGGGGCGGGTTGATGCTTGTAGCAACAATTGCAGATTGAGTACCGCTGGTTTGCTGGGAACTACCATTAGGTTCCAAGGACTTGAGTAACGAGAAAGGCGATCGCCGATAGAGTTTGATCACCCCTGCGGAGTTTTCTGCCTTTGCCAATCCCCAAAAGATCGGGCGTGGATCGTGGGTTTGTGCCTGTACCTGTTGCGTCGCGAGGGCAAAACTGAGGCCGAGGGCTGCATCCTGCCACCCCCGATAGTGCTTAATAACAGCCAGGTTTTCTTGCGAAGGTTGCATCATAAAACGTGCTGCAACCTGTTGAGGTGCAAAGGGCTTAGCAAAAGCCAGATCCGTCGTTACAAACCCACTGCTGATCAGACCCACTGCGATCGCCACCCAGGGCAACACAGTGCCCAACCTATGCTTCAGCGGTAGCGAGGTGAGTTCCGCTAAACTTGCGGCTAATAACGCGCAG
>DATNQK010000270.1:0-23363 GCA_036704065.1 Stenomitos sp. | reverse complement strand
CGGGATATTCTTGCGTTACGATGAGGGCAGGTTGCATGGTTTTTCTGTGCCCGAGTTGCATTGGCGTCTCGTATATCGTCTTGTTTCCCTATGGTTCTGTCTTGCCCGTCTCAATCCTGCCAATGGCAGTGGCGAGGATTTAAGATTCATTATCAATGTGCTGGAGACAAGGGGCCTGCCTTGATTCTCATTCATGGGTTTGGCGCATCGTCAGCCCATTGGCGCAAAAATTTGCCAGAGCTAGCGGTTAACCATCGCATCTATGCCATTGATCTCCTGGGGTTTGGACAATCTGCTAAACCGTCTCCGAGTGCAGACCTTGAGTATTGCTTTGAAACTTGGGCACAGCAGATTATCGACTTTGTCACAGAAGTGATTGACGAGCCAGTTTTTCTAATTGGCAACTCGATTGGCTGTATTGTGGCCCTGCAAACGGCTGTGACCGCTCCCGATTGGGTGCGTGGTGTGGCGATGCTCAATTGCTCCTTACGGATGTTACACGAACGCAAGCGATCGCAATTGTCCTGGGTTCAGCGCACCTTTTCACCTTGGATGCAAACCGTATTATCGATTCGACCCATCGGGCAACTCTTCTTTCAGCGTCTCGCGCAACCGTCTACCCTTCGTAACATCCTTAACCAAGCCTATGGCCGCAAAGAAGCCGTCACGGACGACCTCGTCGCGGCATTGCTACAACCTGCGCAAGATCCAGGCGCGGCAGATGTTTTCTTAGCCTTTATTCAATACTCTCACGGCCCCTTAGCCGAAGATTTGCTGCCTCAAGTGGCTTGTCCAGTGTTGTGTATCTGGGGCGAACAAGATCCTTGGGAACCCGTAGAGATGGGGCGTGCATTTCAGCAATTCCCAGCAGTGACTGACTTTATTGTCTTAGCAGGCGTCGGACATTGCCCTCAAGACGAAGCACCTGAACAGGTCAATGCCATTGTGCAAACGTTTGTGGCAAAAACCTTGCAGATAGAACCTTCCAAAGCCGTACTTTAGCGCTAGGAAGCCGCTTCCTCTTCAACTTCAAAAAGGAGTTGATTTTTCAGCAAGGACTGAACATCCGGATTATTCTTCTTGAGGTTTCGCCACAGACCATCTGGAATGTTGGTATTCCTTCCAGGCTCGATATACACTGGCCCAAAAAAACTATTGAATGTGGCGCGTTCAGTCAGTCGACTCTCAATGATAGCCATTGTGTCTGTTGTCCTGATTAAGAGGTTGTATTGGGATCTCGGCCCTTTTGACCATTCGCTGAAGGCGGCTCAGCCGTTTGAGGCGATCGCGTCCAGAGTGAGATGAACAAACATGCAAGGCCAATATTAATGGCGATATCAGCCAAGTTGAAGACTGGAAAGTGAATGAGTCTCACATCCAGAAAATCCACTACTTGCCCTGTCAGCATCCGGTCTACCCCATTGCCAGCAGCACCGCCGAGCAAGAAACCATAGCCTGCCTGCTCCCAAGCCCGTAAAGGGGTTCCGAAAAGCCCATAGTAAATGAGCGCCAACGTAACCAATAAGGAAAGCCACCGAAGCCATCCTTCGCCTTGGAATAAACTAAACGCAGCCCCCTTGTTGGTGACATAGGTAATATGAAACACATCCTGCCAAATGGGGAGGGATTGGGGAGGGTTCGTCAACTGAAAATGATCGACAATCCATTGCTTCGATAAGCGATCTAGTAGAAAACTGAGCACAGCAGCCAGCCAAAACATAGGATTTCTTCTTAACTTCATCGCTTTATCCACTCAAGGCGGTGCTAGTACATCAGCAAAATACGCAGGAAATAGGCAAAGACGGCCACAGTGCAGACAATAATGAATTGCCCTGGCAGCGGAAAGATGGAATATTGCAAAACAGCATCCCACCAAGATGCTGTCGTAATGCGGAAGATGGAGAGTACGGTCAGATACACAAGCCCAATGGCGTGGATTACCAGGAGGCCCCAGATACAGCTCATGATCAAGGTATCCAGCTGTCGGCGCTGCTGAAATGCAAGGTATCCGCACAGTGCTGCTCCTGGCAAAAAGCCCAGCAAATACCCAAAGGTCGGTTCTTGGAGATACCCTAACCCACCACCCTGAGCAAAAATTTGGAGTCCACTGAGCCCAAGCACTAGATAGGTGATTTGGGTAATCGCTGCGGTATTTCGACCCGCCATACAACCCACCAGCAACACTGCACCCACTTGAAGCGTCACCCCTAACGAATAGGTTTGAATATGACTCCAATCAATCGGCCAGCGGAGCGGTGGGAAAGGAATCGCCACTTCAATAAATACGCCGCTAATGGTCAGTAGTAAACCAATCACCGCCCACAGTCCCTTATCGAGCGGTGACAGCGGCTTAATATCCTTAATCGATTGGGTCACAGGGGAAATGCTCTCCAGAAATAGATTCGGCTATACGGTTCCAGTTACCCCACCTGCATTGCAATCATTACAGAAATGCAGCTGCATGGGATCGACACAAGGTATAACTCGCTTGAAGGTTAGGGCAGACTTTTCATTTTTGGCATTCTATCATCGCTTCGACAATCCCGAATTGTCTAGTGCTTAAGTCAGAATCAGTGTTACACTAGCTTCAGACTCGGACCCATGCGGTTACAACGCCCAAATCTTGTCAGGACCGGAAGGTAGCAGCAATACGGGATGCTTGGAACAGGCGTGGACTCCGGGTCCCCTGCAATTCGCGCAACAAAAGCTTGCAGTATTTCAAGACTCGATAGTGGTTGTACACCACTTAAATTTTGAAGGTTGAGTTGTTATCTTAGATCCAGTACGTTGCAATCTCTGAGAGGGTCTGAGGAAGCTCATGGAAAATTTAACGGACACTTTAAAGAAAGTTTTCTACTTGGGTGTAGGGTTTGCGTCCTATGCAGGTGAGCAAGCAGGCGATATCCAAGGCAAGGCTCAAGAGTTTGCAGATGACCTGATTCGGCGTGGGGAACAGACCACCGAGGAAGCATCGAAGCTTCTAAATACTTGGGTTGTTCCTAATTCAACGGCTAACAATTCTACGAGTTCATCCGATAAGCCTCAAAAAATCGAAATTTTATCGGTTGAAGATGTTGATGACGATGGCCCTAGTTCCTAAGCTTGGAACGGTTGGGGATACCAATCCGACTGAAGCTGACTAATATTTAAATACTGAATCCTTGGGCTTTGACATATTCGCGGCAGTGGCTGGGTATCGCGATGGAAGATTTTAATAAGTCGATAGTCGATGTTTTGGAGTGGTTTGGCGATCGGGTTGTCGAGGGTTGCGAGACCTTTGCACAAGAAGTTGAGGCGATCGCTGATGAAGTAGAAGCAGCGGTTGGGATTTGTTTAGAACCCGTGTTCGGTTGGCTCGATGAACTTGATGAGGTCATCGTTGAGTCCAGTCGGCCGTTGGTACAAATGGCGATGCCTACGTTACAAAACCATCCCGCTTGTGTAGGGTGTTGCCACTATCACGGCCAAACCTATGGAGAGCATCTTTTGGTGTGTGCCATGCATCCCTACGGACCGGCAGATCCAAAATGCTCGGATTGGGAATCGGTATGGGGAGAACATTAGTTGCGTCGAGAGTCGCTACTGCGCTTGGATGATCTGGGCTGCACATGAATGAAAGGTTTTGCGGACAATGCTTAACGCGGTAGAATAGCGCCAGCTTCTGTATCATCTCAACCCTGAATCCCCAAGGAGATGAAGCCCATGACTTCCTCTGGCCGATACCAAAGTCGCGTCTTTAAAACCCTGCAAACGCAATTGCGTCAGCTCCAAGATAATTTAGGGTTGCGTTGGCGTCAGTTGAAGGTCGCGACGTCTTGGGGCGTCCAATTGGGCCTTTATCCTTTTTATGCGCTGTTTCAAGTGGGGCGATGGGGTGGCAAAGTTTTCAAACAAGCGACTGGCGATCGCATGCGTGCTGTTGGGATGGCGCTAGGCTTTAATACTTTGCCGTCTGTAGATCAGCCGATCGTGAAGGTTTTGGAGGCGATTGAGCTACAAATTTTGCCTCCGTCAGCAGAACAAATTCAGGTTTCTCAAGGTCAAGTTCATCCGACTCAGCCAGAATCGCCTTGGGCCGTGGTGCTCCGTCCCATCACAAAATCTAAACCCTCCTGGCAAACAGCATTGACTGCAATTGGAAATCTTTGGCGCGGTCGGCCTAAAGCGGTGGAGACGACAACTTCTAGCACAGTTGCAGGCACCTCCCTATCGCAGCCTCCTTTAATTCAAGGGGTGGCTAGCTTAATCGGTCAACGGTCATTGGTACTTGTGACGACTGAGAATCAAGTGCTGGACGTCTTGACGACCGAGCAACAGCATGCGCTCCATCGCCGGATTGTGTGGGAAATTGCGATCGCACTCTACCGACAAAGACAAGCACACCCTGCCCAACCTTTGCCGAGTTGGTCTCAATGGCAAATGCGACCGATTGCGGCAAAGCCTCAATGGAGTTTTCCGGTGCGTGCGGTCTATCGCTTAATGGCATGGGTCCAACAACAACCGATTGTCCAAGGTGGCGTTCCTGCCTTACCAGGTGCGGCGAATCAAAGTCAGCCACTATTCACCATCGGGCAGCAGATGTTACAGAACGCTTGGCAAAGCGTTCGCCAAGCCTATCAAGCTGCGTTAGTGCCATCTAGCATCCCTGCGCTATCCCCGAGTTTAAGCCCAGCCGAAGAGATGAAGCTTGTAAAAAGCGCAAACCTTTCCTGGACAGACAAGCTTCTGCAAGTTCTACGCCCCTATCGCCAAGGAATTCTGGCAGGGTTAGGGGCGCTGGCGATGGTGCCGTTTGCGATCGCCCTACCGCAACCAGCTCAAGCATCTATGGCTCCTGCACTGCCTTTGCCCTTGCCTAGCCCAATGCTGCCGGAGGTGAGGATTGACCCAGAACGAATCCGCAAACGCTGGCGGGAGGGTTTGGGGTTATCAGTGCAGCCAAGTAAGCCTTCTCAAGGCAAGGTAAGAGTTGCACCCGAACAAATTCCAGGTACCCTAAGTTCGACCGCAGATTTTCGTAGTGCCCTTAGCGACTGGGCGGGTCGTTTTACAGAAACAACCGTTTCAGAGGGTAGTCCTGCGATTGATGTAGATGCGGTATTTATGGGCTATCATCGCCATCCATTAGAACAAGTTTTGCTCTGGCTAGATGCGGCGATCGCCTGGATTGAGGTTCAACTCGTAAAAGCTTGGCAATGGAGTTGGCCATTGTTGCAAAATTGGGTTCGCCAGTCTTGGTTGTAACCATACTCGTGGATGCTAAAACGGCCTTTCAGACAAAAATAGTAACGTCTATTCAGATTCTGGAGCTAGAACTAAGCCCCGATAGACTTGTTCGATGGGAAAACTGAGGTTGATGCTTTTGAGCTCAACAGTATCGCCTTGTTTGTAGTTAATAATGATCCATTCGCCTGTATCTTTTTTGTGATACAGGTCCATTTCAATTTTTGTAGAACTTACTAATAAATAATCTTGTAAGACGGGGTTTTTCCGATACAGTCTAAATTTTCCACCACGATCATAAGCTTCTGTAGCGCCAGAGAGGACTTCAACGATTAAGCAGGGGTATGAAATATATTGAGTTGCAGCTTTATCGCGCTCATCACAGGTAACGCTGATGTCAGGGTAAGTATAGTTACTTGTTTCAACGATGTTGACTTTCAGGTCTGAGTTAGCTGTCTCACAGCCACTACCGTCTAAATGGTTAGAGAACAGGGTAATGAGTCTTACGGAAATTAAACTATGGTTTTTGGTACCACCGCTCATGGCGTAGACTTGGCCATCAATATACTCATGCTTCTCTAGCTGATTTTCTTCCCAAAGAAAATATTCTTCTGGAGAAAGCTGTGGAAAAGTTTCTTTGGCTGCAACCATGATAAGTCAGCTCTAAGGGGATTGATATAGGCTTGACAGGTCAGCTAGATCTTTAAGACCGTTAGATGTATATGGTTCTTCTTACGGTAGCTTAGGTTTTGAAATCAAACGGAACTGTATGGGTTAAAAAGCAGACTTGAAGAGCACTTTTACAGAGTGTATGAAGATCTGCTTTAGGAAGGCTTTTGATACAACCCTAGCACTTTGGATTTGATGGGGCTACCGTAGGACTTTGCAGCGACCACTATTAAGTTAAGTTCACTGCCTATATCTAATAGCGTAAATACAACACTTACAGCAGATCCTGGGTCAATGTAATACATCTATGATCCTATAACCCTTGTGCAGCAAAGCTTTTAGTCTTTGCAGGTGTATCTCATAGAGGCCGAATCTGCTGTGAGTAGCTAATAATAATCATCCATTAAAACAGCCTTCAGTGGGTATGAATCAGACAATCGCCTGGATGGAGACTCATTGGGTTCATCAGTATTGGCCCAAATTATCTTCAAAGCTTTATTTCTGAGAGCATTCTTTTCTCAAGATATTCTCTGTTCTCTTTATTTCTTGGCTCGGAAGAAGTTCAACAAACCAAGCACTTGATAGTTTTTTTTTCAAGAATTTGGTTAAATGTATTCATTTAAACCAAAACTAGGAGTTGGAATCTCTTAATTCTTTAACCTTTAAAATAATCATATACTCATAAATTGACTGCAATACTGCATAGGTAAAGCCTGGCTTACCATCCAAAAAACCTCTTTTAAGGAAGTAAAGAATACAAAATTTCATCAATGGGCGAGCAGGAAGCCTGTAAAAAAGCTCTTTTTGATGATAACGTCGAGCTTGAAAGTCTTTAGCCGTAAATGCTTTAACAATATTAAAAGTTTCATTATTTAATTGGTTTTCATAAATTTGTTGTGCTTCAAAAGTACTATAGCTATTATGACGATTAAGCCAGTGGCCGATGCCTTTACTAAAAGGATAATGGTCAAGATAACCCGAGATTTGGCCAACAGGTCCATCTATTAATGTAACAGGATTAACTAAACGCTCATAACGAATTTTTTCAGGGCGAAAAAGACGAATGTAATAAGGGGTTGATTGAACGTGTTTTAACCAAGTTCCAAAGAAAAAATCACGGCGCTGGATTCTATAAGCATAAAATTCATTCCATGACTCATGAACTACTTGAGAAATCGCCGTCAACAAAGTGGAATGAACTCGTTCATCAGCATCAATATAAAAAACCCAATCATACTTAAAAGCAATATTAGCAAGACCCCAATTTTGATGGGCAGACCAATTATCAAATTTTCGCTGTGTTATTTTAGCTCCATATTCTTGAGCTATGTTTATAGTATTATCCTCTGAATATGAGTCATAAAGATGAATATCATCTGACCAATTAACTGACTCAAGACATCCTTTCAAGTCTTTTTCTTCATTTTTAGTTAAAATCAAAATTGAAATAGGAAGAAATGATGACATTTTGTATCACTACTTATTTTTTTCAGCAACAACAATCATTGATCTAGCAAAGGCTGGAAATCTGCCCACGGTATTAAATTCGACAACCTTAAAATTAAATTCTGCAAACAAAGCAAGTATTGTCTTTTTAGAAAAAAACTTTATATGCCCATAATCTCGCAGAGGATGCCAGTGCTCATCATATTTATTGGTAAGTGCTAGAGCAATATTTTTCCAGTAACCATGAAATGGTGTTGTCAAAATAAATATGCCCCCTGGCTTTAGGGCATCATAAGCATTTTGGATTAGCTTTCGGGGAAGTAACAAATGTTCAATTACTTCAACAGATATAACAGCATCGTATTTCAAGAAATGTAAATTGCTTAATTGTTCTTGGGCATCATGCTGCGCAAAAGTAATTTTTGGATACTTATTTCTTGCAATAGAGATTCCAGTTTCACTATAATCCAAGCCAATAACTTCATACCCATAGCTAGAAACTATGTTTGTAAAAGACCCATTTCCACAACCTAAATCTAAAACAGTACTTATTTGTCTAGATGAAAGCTGAGAAAGGATAGGTTTTTCAATAAATCTATGTATTTCAGTTTTTTCTTCGGAATCCCAAATAAACTCATCTGAGGCTACCGAAAACTCACGATCACTTTTAGGTTTCAGATTCATATAATTTTATTCCTAGATTTGATTTTCTTGGCTGGAATACCTGCATAGATTGTCCAACTTTCAAGGTTCTTGGTTGCGATAGAGCCAAGACCCAGAATCGAGCCTTCCGCCAAGGTAACACCCATCTGCACCGTAGCCCTTGCGCATACCCACGAGTACGCTTCCATATAAATTGGAGCCGAAATTAGAGGAAAAGTTGGATCATTGTAGTCATGACTCGCACCACATAAATACGCCTGTTGAGACACTATAGAATGAGAACCAAGAAAGACAAGGCTAGGGTTGTAGATAATTGCTTCATCAGCAATTGCCACAACGTCCTCACAGACAAGGTTCCAGGGAGCCCATATGTTTGCTTTCGGGTATATGTGACATCCTGTTCCTATCTTGGCTCCGAAGCTCCGCAGTAAAAAGGAGCGCCAAGGATGTAAAGGTCGAGGAGAAAATCGAAAGAAACAAAAGTGAACTATATTCCAACAAAACCTGGCCAACTGATTCTTTAAAGTAAAGCTGGGTTTTACAAAAGCATCCGCTACCCGCTTTTCAAAAAGCATACATTTTTAAGTTACAACAACACAACAAAACAAGTAGAGATCTTAAAGCAAAACCAACTATATATAAATATAAAAAATAAGCATAAAGCAATCTGGAATTTAACATAAAAAACATATTAAAATCTTTCAAGTTTTCATAATTTCTTCAAGATTTTCAGCAACATTTGCAATATTAAATCTTGAAAAATAACATTTTTCTGCATTTTCTCGCATTTTTTGTTTTTCCTCAATAGAAAGATTGAGCCACTTTCTTAATATTTCGGTAGTACCTGAAACATCATCATTAGAAACTAAGCCAGCACCATCTTGCTCGATTTCACGCCATATATTTACCTTATCAGAAATCAAAACTGGTAGTTTATTTGATAACGCCTCAACTACAGAAATAGGAAGAGCTTCCTGATGTGATGAGAGTGCAAAGACATCTGCAACTTTCAATAAGGATAGTTTAGCTTTTCCTTTAATCATTCCTGTGAAAGTAATTTTATCCTCAATATTTAATTGTTTTGATTTTTTAACTAAAGAATTGGCTAATAACTGTTGATCGGGACCAGCAATGACCAAATGTAGACAAGGATAATTATGATGAACCTGAGCAAAAGAATCAATTAGAATATCACAACCTTTCTTGGAATGAATTCTACCCAAAAATAAAATGATTTGCTTATTAATTAAATCAGGGTATTGTTCGAAAAAACAATGCTCATCTTCCGGATTTAATGAATTATTTCCAAGGGATATGCCAAAATTAAATACTATAGGTCTACAAGAATAAGGTTTAAAGGAGCACTGTGCCAATTTCATTTCCTCTTGACATGTATACATTACAAAACGAGCAAAATGTAATGTTAAAAACTCAAGAGGCCAATAAATATACTTTTTTATATGCTTTATAGGATATGTACGATTAAACCAAGGATCTAGCATCCCGTGAGGATAAATAATATATGGAATTTGAAATCCAGATAATAAAAATGACAAAAAGGTTCCAAAGCTTGTAAATTGCCATATTCCATGAACAATTATTATATCAAAATTTTTACCGTTTATAAGTAGCCATGATATAAGCTTAGGTGAAAAATAATAGCTAGATATAGCAGGTCCAATAGCAAAAATTTTATCTGGAGGATAATCTTGCAAAAAATCTGCATTCGGTTGATCCAGGCTCAATGTATAACAAGTATGTTTTTCATTATTAAGTAAAATAGAAAGTTGTTTAATAATTTCAATAGGACCACCACCACTAGGATTGACAGAAGAAACAATATTAAGAATTTTCATTGTTTTGAGTTTTTTGTAACAATTCAGAAAATTGAGGATATAAGCCTTGATAGTCAGAAACTTTATTTCGAATCAACTCAGAAACTTGATCTTTATTATTTAGATCATTAAGCACTTGTTTAAAGATAGATTCAGGATTAAAAGCATCTATCTCATGAACTCGCTCAGATAGATTAAGTTCTTGCATAATTCCCCTTGTTTTCGGCAAATAAGAAATTGCAATGGTAGGAACTTGGGACATTAAAGAAAAAATGCAAGAATGAAATCTACTACCAATAAATACAGAAGACTGAGAAATTATAAATTTCAAAAAATGTAAATCTCGAAAATGATGATCATAAAAGAATAAGCCACTAGAAACTTGCGCATTTAATTCAAGAGTGGCAGGTAGGTCTTCATTCACTTGGTTAATTATCAAAACAGGCATAGATAAATTATCTATAATTAATTTACACAATATAGCTAGGTTCTGGATATATTTTTGTCTAGCAGAAATAGGATCTTGACTTTGGGGAAACGACCAAGAAATTACAGATAATCCAACAAAAGGTTTTGTCAAATCAAAGTTAAGATCATCTTTAACTTTTTGAATATAGTAATTTTTATCAAGGCCCACACTTGATTTCAAGAAAAAAGCCATATCATGCGTTAGAACAAGCTTATTTTGTGGGATATCTAAAACATCTTTAGTAAAATAGTAAGAAATTTTTTCTCTTAAGCATATTAGATCAACTTTTGAAAGAGTAGATTTAACTAGTAATTTACCTATTCTTGAATTAATTGGCCCGATACTTTGCGGAGCAAGAGTGACAATTTTATTAAATTTACACGCAAAATAGATTGGAATAAGATTAGAAATATAGGAATAATTAGAATCTTCGAAATATCCTCCGGGACAACTGATAACTATATCTGAATTGAATAAGGAATCTATCCCTTGTCTTTGAGAAGTAGGTAGAGCAAAGAAATTAAAAGGTTTAAACCCCAAATTAAGAATTCCAAAATAAAGCAAACACAAAATCTGATAATATAAGTTAAGAAATCGCCTTAAAAATATATTTTTCTGATAAGAAGTTCCGAAACGGCGATACCAATAAATAGCAGGATATTTTTCTTTTTCAAGTTCAGGTAGATAAGCAATTCCTTCAATATTAATATTGCTACCAAAAGCTAGGTAAATAGAATTTATTAATGAATCCAGTAAAGCTGCATCTCCAGAGTTTGATGATCCATAGACGTTTACAATAAGTATGTTTTTGATAGCGTTATTCTTCTGTGACATAAGTTTAATTCTTTAGACAATAAATATAAGCTAATCAATGAACATAAAACGGTTCTTTGAAAGCAGTTCAACTTGTGATTTGCATAATTTGCTTGGAAAGCGCTTCAATATTATCTGCAAACAAAGAAGGTCCATATTTGCTAATAACAGACCTTGAGTTGTTAGAAAAGTACTTCCTTTTAGAAGGTGAGTCTATTAAGCTTATAAAAGCTCTTTCAATATCATTAATTTCGTATGGATCAACAACATATCCATTGTACCCATCGATCACAATCTCATCAACACACCCACAACTACGTGAAACAATTACTGGTGTACCACACGCCAGAGATTCATTTACTGATAACCCCCATTGCTCTGAAAAACTTAGTAACACAAAAAAGCTTGCTAATGTATAGTAAATATAAATATCTTGATTAGATACATTTTCAATGAACATTACTTTGTCACATATATTTAATTCCGTACATTGTTTTAAGAGATTATCCTTTTCAGGGCCATATCCAATAATTACTAGCTTATACGTAGAGCTGTTGAGCTTAGCAAATACATTAAGCAGAGTAGTTAAATTCTTACGCTTAACTAGCCTACTTACACAAAGTATATAATTTTCAGGGAGATTATATTTTAACCTTAACTCAGGGATATTCTTCTGTGCTATTTCAGACTTATCAAAGAAATATTTATTATCAACGACATCATATCCTTTTAATATTAAGTTTCTTGGAATGCCTAGACTTGCAATGTAGTTTATGTGTCTTTCTCCGCCCACAAGCGCAGCATTATAAAGTGAAACTATTAATTTTTTTAAGGATTCTTTAAATTTACTTCTTGGTAAATCATCTTGCTTTGATTCCGACAAAAGAATAATCTTTGCACCAATTATCTTAGACAAAATAAGCAATAAGTTTGATAAAAATGTGTCATAACCCAGGGTAATAACTAAATTTGGACGATATCTGAATAGATTTGAAACTATATGATATAAAATTTTGGTCGGGCTTGGCTCAGCCTGATTCGTTTGAATATCAAAAAACGTAATAATATCAGGATATTTATTTAGTAAATCTTCCCTTCGATTTTGAGTATGTTGATAAAATTTTGATTTAGAAAATATTTCAATAATTTGAATTTGGTTAACACTGCCGTGAAATTTATCAATCAGGCTTTGAATTCGAGCAACGTGATAATCGCCAATATTATAAATAAAGAATTGAATTTTAATTTCGGAATTAGACATAATTTTACTTAAATACCTATTAATTGCGAATATATTGTTTGTAGCTCAATAGCATAGTTTTCCCAGCTTAAATTTTGTCCAAAATCTTTTATTACCTGACATCTCATATTCTCTAATTCTTCAGAATGATTAAATAAATGTAAAATCTTATCTGCCAAAACTTGAGAAGAAAAGGATGGGATAATGTAACCATGAGCATTATTCTTTATCAATGTAGATGCTCCAGAATTAGGTGTTGTAATAACTGGTAAACCACATCCTAACGCTTCAAGAATAGAGACTGCTAATCCTTCCTCTAGAGTAGGTAAAATAAATAATTTACAACTGTTATATATTTTTATCAATTCAGCATTATCAACATAATCGTAATGAATAAATAATTTTCTATAAGGTTCTATAATTGACAAAATATCTTTCTCTATTTTACCAATTAAAATTAGCTGTGCATTTTGAAGTTTTAATTTTTTCCATGCTTCTAATAAATATATCTGTCCTTTCCTGACAGATATACTACCTGTACAAACCACAGTAAATAAAGACGGTACTGCAGAGCTAACTTTACTCTTATTTGTATAGAATCGAGAATAATTGATTCCATAAGGAACTGTAAATATTTTTTTTTCAGGGATGCCACGTTTAACATACGAATTAGTCACAAAAGTGGAAGGAGATAAATAATAATCACAAAGTTCGACTTCACTAATTAGTCTTTTAATTCTTAATGGAATTTTTGTTGCTCTGGAGTTCTTATTCTGAATTCCTAGTCTTAAATATTCTGGAGTTAGTATATCCGACCTTTCCATTGGATGAGAATTTACTAAGTCTCCAAGAACTACTGTACCTTCCTGTTTGGCTTTCTGAATTAGTTTAATACCAGTTCCATGGAGCAAGATATGCAAGACTTTAGAAGAAGTCCAATTCTTAAGAACCTCAAATTGCCAAATGTCATGATATATGGGATACAACTCTTCAATAAAAGAATTTCCCATGAGTCTCAGATGCAATCTGGTCAAATATTCTTTTAATTTATAGTTTTTGATTTTACCAGTACTATTTAGTTGTGTTAATATATCTCGCGGATGTGAGTAGTAAAATTTATTTAAAAGTCCCTTTAAATAAATTTGTTCAATATAGTTGTGGTAATGAAATCTTCCACACACCGCAATATTTACATAATTGTTGTTGTTCATACTTATCATAAAATTAAGTACAAGTCTTGATTTAATTCTTTTCCTTAATAGATATTCCACCAAATTTGATGCATGCAAATATTGGAACAAGTGATAATAAAATAAAATAAATTGGAACTACAATTCCATCTCTATAGAGATTAGGTGTAAAAGTTATAAACGTCCAATACAAGCAGTAGAAAGATATATTTTTAGTTTTGTTTGCTTTTTCAAATAGATAATTAAGCAGACATCCAATAATAAACATTCCAAGAATTAGAGACCCAATCCCTAATACAGAATACAAATCTACATTTAAGGATAAAGATAAATACTTAAAATTACCATAGTCTAAGGGATTGATAATATTTGTTACTACTGGTTTATCAGGCCATAACTGTCTTGGAATTGGCCATATCAGCAATCTTAAAAACTGACTTCCGTAGGAAAAGCCAGCAAATTTTATTACCTTTGAATAATATGCTGTCGACACATCAAACTCTTGGAAGTCATTAAATGGCAAATCTGCACCTCTGGAATTGTTATAAGAGTCTAATGCAGATGCCAAGTCAATTTCTCCGGAAAATAACTTCCTAAAGACAAACCTGTCGCTTCCAATAAAGTCAAAAACTAGTATTAGCAGATATCCTATAAAAGCAACTCCAAGAATTTTTTTTAGATGGATTTTTATTTGCAACGAATCTTGTTT
Source organism: Stenomitos sp. (assembly GCA_036704065.1). Lineage (GTDB taxonomy): Bacteria > Cyanobacteriota > Cyanobacteriia > Thermosynechococcales > Thermosynechococcaceae > JAAURS01. The sequence continues at coordinate 9,106 of DATNQK010000270.1, read as the reverse complement.
ATATAAAATGAATAAAGCTATTGTAAGAATAAGCAGAACAAAGCTCGATCTTTGAGAACCCACCCAAAATCTAACTAAAACAAAAGCTATAAAAATAAGTATAGTCCAAATATTTCTCTCCCCTCCTGCAATAAACTGAAGTAGAATTAAAGGCTTTCCAAAATCTGCTAAACCTGTGAAATATCCAGAAGTTCCTTCTAGCCTTTGACCACCTGACTCATCTGTAACTCTATTGTATGTTAGTAGCTTGTCAGTACCACCACTAAAATACGAAAAGTACATACTAATTAACGAAAGAGTAAACAAAAATAGGAAAATTAAAAAATACTGATTTTTATACTTAATCCTAATAGGCTTATATTTCGGATAAATTCTTCGAAAAAAATTTCGATTAAAAAAGATGATTGGACCTTGTATTAAAGCAACTAGAGCAATATTTGTAATAAAGCAGGAAAAATACAAGTCATCCTGATTCGGGATAAAACCTATATAGTTCCATATAGTGGGAACATTAAAAATTCCAAGGGTTATAGGTCTAATAACATACCCAAGAAAATGATAAATTAAATAAATTACTACTGGATGATATAAATTAATTTTTCTATGAACAAATAGAAAAAATATTTCAAATAGAAAAAAAGATAGGTTGATTATCCCTACGAACAATATTGTCTCATAATCATACATAAAAGCTCTATTTCCATTATTTTATTAGTATTAAATTATTTAATCAAAAGCAGAGGTGATTTTACTTTAATCAAGCTCAGCACAAAATCTTTATACGTATCTTTAGATATTCTCATAGAAGTTCTTATTACAACAAGTATCATAAAAAAATCTATTAGAAGTAATGACAGTGCAGCTGAATACAGACCGATTTTCGGGAGAAATATATATGAAAAGACTATTGAACACGATGTCCCTAGCAAATAATATATTGATACTTTAGAATGTTGATTTGTAGCTACTGGAAGAATTGAACTTGTTAGCCAAAATGCATCGAAAAATATTACTACTAACATTAATGCAAAAAGTATTCGATCTGGTTTGATAGTTCCTAAGGTCCATATGCTTATAATTTTTAATCCAAAAATAGATAAAAGAACAATAAAAATTAAAGATAGAATAAGGGAAGCTTGACAAGCTCTGCGATGTAATAACCTTACTAGTGGTAAATCTCCTCTTCCAAAAGCTATAGATAATTCTGGCCAAATAGAGTTATTGATTGTATTCATTATTTGCCAAGTAAAGCGAGTCAAAGTTCTAAGCGTCGAGAATATGACGACAGAATGAGAACCTAAGGTAACGCCTATAATTGTTATAAGACCTTGGATACTTAAAGCATTTCCCAGAGGAAATGCCATAAATGTTGAAGCTGGGATCAATAGCTTTTTAATCTCTTGAAGTGAAACATATTGAGTCCCAAATTGAATCCATGGATACAATCTTTGTAAATGCTTCAACATTACCGTAAAGCAAATTGCACTAACCACCAAAGAAATAATGCTAGCAAGAATAGGATTTGCTCCAAAAATAACAGAAATACTAATAGAGCCAAAAGTTAGCAGTCTATTAAGAGAAAAATAAAAGGATCCTCTAGCATATTCACCCTCACAACGAAAGCCTGCGGAGATAAATCCGATCTGGAGGTTAATCAAAACTTCTAGAGTCATTATTAGAATAATAATATAAACATCTTTATGACTCAACAAATGGATGTTTAAAGATTTTTCAACCGGAAATACTGAGCATATAGTAATTGCAAATAAAAAAATAATTATAGATATAATACTGACAAACATTTGAACACTTTGAAATGTTACAAGAGCCTCATTACGTTTATCATTCGAAACCAACATTGTCATTTTATTGGCTGCAACACTACTAAATCCAATATCGCTCATAAGAAAATATGATTGAATTGAACTAAGTATAATCCACTCGCCATATAACTCTACACCCCAATTTTTAAGAAAAACTGGAACACTGACAATTTGAATCAAAGCTGTCACTATTTGTCCAAATGCGTTGGCACCTAAACCTTTTAGAAATCGTTGCTTTAAACTCATCTAGTTGAATCTTATAGTAGTACTGTATAGATACATTTGTATTTTTTAATGCGGTTCAATACGATTCATAATATTTTTTTATTTAAAGACTTCTTGATCTTGAAGCCACAAAATTTTACAGTATATGGTTTAAAGCATAAAACTAAAATTGGGTTAAGCTACTCATAAACATCTTTTGAGAAATCATTTTTTCTTTTGTCAAAAATATTCTCATCTTGGTTTGAGGTATAGTAGCTATACTGAGAATGATAGTAATAATAAGAGAATTCATTCTTAGGTATAATTCCATTTACCACTAAACCTAAAATCTTTACACCTGATTGGAGAATATAATCTTGAACAATTTGAGCACTTTTTTTATCTATATAGTCGGGCCTAGCAATTAATACTAAACCATCAGAAATTTTGCTAATTACCGCCGCATCAGCAGCAACTGAAAGAGGAGGAGTATCTAAAATAATATAATCGTATTGTAATGACCAATCCCGAATTGCACTCGCTAACCTTACTGAATCAATTAAGGCTAAGGGATTAGGTGGTAGAGTACCTGAAGTTACAACTTCTAACCCTTTTTCTACAATTCGAGATACATCATCAATATTTTGTATCTGACCCGCCAGAAAATCGCTAATTCCTAAGACATTATTTATTTCCCAAATTTGATGCTGCGTTGGCCTCCGCAAATCGAGATCAACCAATAACACCCGATGTCCCATTTGATGTAACACGGCCGCCAAGTTGGCACAAGTAGTTGATTTACCTTCTTTGGCAATTGAGCTAGTTACTGCAATTACTTTAAGCGGCTTATCAGATTGCAAAAACTTTAAATTAGCTTGTAAAACTCTATATGCTTCACTAACGCTTGATTTAGAATTTTTCAATACTGGAAGTTTTGCAAGTTCTTCATTTTCTGAAGAGGGTGGAAAAATAGGAATGGTACCTAGCAAGATATAATTAAGCACACTACGTACTTGCTCAATTCGCTTCAAACGCGTATCAAAAGATTCGAGCAAATAAACCACTGCTGCTGCAAGCAATAGACCTACTAATCCACCTGCTGCAAGCGCTGCTTTTTTATTCGGAGCAATCGGAATAAGTGGAATTTGTGCTGGCTCAATTATCCTTACATTGCCAACAGTTTGATTTTCATTAACTCGAACCTCTTGTAAACTTTTGAGTAACGCTTGATAAGTGGACTCGGCTACAGACAATTCGCGTCTAAGTTCACGCTCTCTTTGCTGAAGCGCTGGTAGATAACCAGACTCACGAAGATACTGAGAGCGAAGTTGATTAAGCAAATCTAATTGACTACTCACAGTACTGCGATCAATTTCTGTTTTAATCAATGTATTAAGCAAGTCTTGCTGTGTAGGTCCAACCTGCAATACCTTAGTATTTGGTATACCTTGATTTTGTAGAGACTCACTTACATTCTTATTTAGCAGAGCTTTCAATCTCTCAAGCTTAGCCTGCAAATCTAAAATTATTGGATTGCTATCTTGATACTGTGCCCGTGCTTGTTCTAGCTGTCGCTCAAGGGTTTGTAAATCAGTCAAGCTAGCCTGAACTGATGGAGACTGGCTTAATTTACTTAATGCAAGTGCATCTTGAGGTCCAATATCTAGCTTTCGTTGCAGGTTTTGATATGCTGCACTTAGACTAGCAAGCTGGGTCTCAGCTTGATCAACTTGTGAATCTATTCGAGAAATACTTTCAGCATTACTTTTAGTTTTAATTTCTAAGTCCGTAAGTTTATAGCGCTCCTGAAATTGACGGAGTGCCAAGTCTGCCCTAAAAACAGTCTGCTTTACTTCCGGCAGCTGAGCAGAAATAAATTTTCGTGCTGCAATATAGCTAGCACGCGTTGTTTGCAAATTATTTTGTAAATACACCTGCATCAATTCATTCACAATTGATACAGCAAGTCTTGTATCTTCCCCATCATAAGAAATTTGAATGATATTGGCCTTGCCATCATTCTTGATAGTCAGTTTTTTTCTTAGAGTTTCAAGATCTGGCAGCTTATTATGTGGATATGTTGACTCTAGTATATTTAGAGTTTGTTGAAGTACAGGTTGTGAGGTAGCAATTTGAAGTGCAGTTTCCATTACACGATCTGGATCGCTAGCGGAAGGTGACAAAGCTTTCGCAGCATCGTTTAAAGCAATGAGGGAAGATGCTTTGTCATCCTGTTCATATAATATCTTTCCAGTTATTCTGTAAACTGGAGTTGTCAATAAGGTATGTACAATGGTCATACCTAAAACCACACTGAACGTTAGCAGTGCAGGCAACCAGCGACGACGCAGTGCTAACCAATAAACGAGAAAGTCTTGTTGAACAGGCTCTTCCATGAATCAATGAAATAACGGTAAGGGGTGTACAGTTAGCTTCTTTAGTAGAAGAATAAAGTTTATACTTTTCTAAAAACCAAAATACAAGAATTAAGTTTTTTCGTTGTTTACTCTGAACATCAGTACTAAAATATTCATAACCAACCTAGTAGATTTGACAAGGACAAATTAAACTCTTAACTCTTAAAGAACCAATTTAATACGTAAACTTATCAAATAAACAAGTCAGTCTAAAAATTATTATCTGAGTTCTAGATATGCTTACGTTTAGCATTCAGACAATATCAAAATCTCTCAAAAAAGCCTAGTCGCAATTTTTGATATTCTTACAAGCTATAACTTTAGGTACTTTGGTAGTATACCCTTCCTGAAAGGCAGATCGTGCATCTATCTATATATCTAACCTTAGCACCAGACCTTATCATGTCCTACACCAAGCTCTAACTCGAGATATAAGTAACAATGCGATCTACCGTCCTCATCTATTAATTTTCTCTTCCTAGAATAGGACCTTTATCAAGTTCTATTCTAAATCAATGATAAGTATATGTAGAGATATTGATAATGAACATCCAGCACCCTAGCTCTTAATTCAGAGGAGAATACGTTTTGCAACCCAGTTAAAATAATCTAACTCTTCAACAAACTTGAATATTACATTGTTGTTTGTACGCAAAAATAATATTAGTTATAGCAAACTCAATAAAATCTCATAAAGGTTTAGATCAGAAACGTTTGAACTTCAAAATAAATTACACATAGCGAACGTTCTTAGGCTAACCTTAATTCATTTTAACCAATAGTTATACTTGGCAAGCGATATCAGAACAAGTGTTCTAGTTTTAAGACTTACTTGAATTCTAATAAATCTCTAAGTAGAGTTGTATAAATATCTCTGGCATAACTTGTTCAAAGTATCCACAATATTTTCAAGTAAACTGAAGCTAGAGAGTATGAATACTTAAGCTTGAGAATACTGAAACACTTAGGGAACACAATAAGTTAGGTAGCCGTTGAAAGTTTAATTGACGATTGAATTTTCTTTAACTTTTGAAAGACTTTAGCCAAGCTATGAAGATGGTAGACGTAACTGGCTACTGTCCGACTCTAACCGGAACTCTGCGACCTCGTCAGTGTACCCAATAGGTAGCACACGCTCTACATTCTGATGAGGACGAGGAATGATGACCCAGGTTTCTAAAGCGCCACCATAAACCTTTTCTACAACGTCTACACCAGCAGCCATTGCCTGTTTAACTTCGGATACATCCCCCCGAATGTTTACGGTAAATCTTGCGCTACCTGCTCTAATGTAGCCTACCAGAGTGACACGCCCTGCCTTGAGCATTGCATCAGCTGCTGCCAAAACCGCAGGAAACCCCTTTGTCTCTAAAGAGCCTACAGCCTGTTGCGAGGGCATGGAATTCGATGTCATTACAATGTACTCCTGGAGATGTTTGGGAACTTAGGAAATTAAAATCGCAATTTCAGGCTTAAAGACTGCGCCGGAATTCTTCAACGGCTTCAGTATAGTGAATCGGCAGTACCGTTTCTACATTTTCAGGCGGATTGGGGACAATATAATGACTCGCGACGGCGCCACCTGGAGCCTCCTCTGCGGCGGCAACCCCTGCAGCAACAGATCGCTCAACTTCAGAAAGGACACCACGAACGGCTACTAGAAATTCTGCCCGTTCTGCAAGCCCATAGTACACAAGCGTGACTGCTGCAGCTTTAACCATTGCGTCCGCAGCCGCTAAAACGGGAGGAAAACCGATGGTTTGGATAACTCCAACGGCCTGAGGCATAAACGTTTCACATCAGAGGTGCATCGTTCATTATAGGGGGTATTGGTCATTTGGTAAGGGAAATTCGATAGAACCCTAGGGGAATTCTAAAGGTTTTGTTAAACTGACTACAGTAAAAGGACTTACTGCAAAAGCCCTGACTGTACTTTTGCGATCGCCCCCTAGAGAGAGCACAGGAAAACCATGACTTCAACGAAACCCATCGTCATTTCGCCTTCCATTCTATCTGCAGATTTTAGTCGTCTGGGAGATGAAGTTCGGGCTGTGGATGCGGCAGGCGCCGACTGGATCCACGTGGATGTCATGGATGGTCGGTTCGTTCCCAACATCACAATTGGGCCGTTGATTGTGGAAGCACTGCGTCCTGTGACCCAAAAGCCTCTGGACGTGCATTTGATGATTGTTGAGCCAGAACGTTATGTTGCAGACTTCGCAAAAGCAGGGGCTGACATCATTTCGGTTCATGCCGAAGCCAGCGCAACCATTCACTTGCACCGTGCCCTGGGCCAAATTAAAGAATTGGGCAAAATGGCAGGTGTGGTATTGAACCCTGGCAGTTCTTTAGAACAAATTGAGTATGTACTCGATCTATGCGATCTCGTATTGATCATGAGTGTGAACCCTGGCTTTGGTGGTCAAAGCTTTATCCCAGGCGTTCTTCCTAAAATTCGTCAATTGCGCCAAATGTGCAACGAACGTGGCCTCGACCCGTGGATTGAGGTTGATGGCGGACTCAAGGGCAACAATACCTGGCAAGTTTTAGAAGCAGGAGCCAATGCGATTGTGGCTGGTTCTGCTGTTTTCAATGCGCCTGACTATGCCGCAGCCATCCAATCGATTCGCAATAGCAAGCGTCCTGAGCCTGAATTAGCGAGAGTTTAAAGACTTTCCCAACCCTTTGGGGAATAGGCAGCGTAGCCATAAAAACAAATGCCTAGATGGATTATTGAATTGATCCATCTAGGCAACGATTTGTATAAATCTGCTGCAAAGTCAAAGACTGATATCTTGCTCAATTCATAGCTAGACGCATCACGGTTGCAGAGAACGTATGCATGAAACAGACATGACCAAAGCGCTGATTCTTACCGTTAAAGACTGGTGGGAATCTCAATCAGAGCGCTGTGCTGTGTCTAAAGTCTATTTAACGGTTGGCCAATTTACTTGCGTGGAGCCCGCCAGCTTGCAGTTTGCCTTTGAAGTACAAACGCAAAACACGTTTTTAGAAGGTGCGCAGCTGGTGATTCAAGAAACGCCGCTGATTGCTTTTTGCCATCAGTGTCAAAGAGACTATCATCCCGAAATAGGCATTCAATACGCTTGCCCAACCTGTCACTCACCCATGGAGGACATTCGGTCTGGGCGAGAACTTAAAATTGATCGCATTGAATATAGCGAGGCCGAATATGCACCAAACTGTTGATGCAGCCCTGGGCATCAATTTGCTCCATGCAAATCAAGCGGGTGCCGATCACAATCGAGCCCATTTTGACCAATGGGGAATTACCTGTCTAAACCTGATGAGCAGTCCAGGAGCAGGGAAAACAGCCCTCTTGGAGCGATCGCTCTCTACCCTCAGCAAAGAATTTAAGGTAGCGGTCATTGAAGGGGACATGACCACAGAGCTAGATGCAGAACGCCTGCGGCAGTTCAACATTCCAGTGATTGCGATTAACACAGGCCGTTCTTGCCACCTCGATGCCAAAATGGTCGCGGGCGGCATCCACCGGTTAGAACACGACTACAATCCCAATACATTCGATTTAGTCCTGGTAGAAAACGTCGGCAATTTGGTTTGCCCCGCTGAATTTGAAGTGGGCGAACATGCCAAAGTTGCCTTATTGAGCGTTACCGAAGGAGAGGACAAACCGCTCAAGTATCCGGTGATGTTTCAAGAGGCGGATTGTTTGCTGATCACCAAAATTGATTTAGTGCCCTATCTAGAAGTAGATGTATCTCGGATTATCGCCAATGTGCGGCAGATGAATCCTCACGCGGCAATCCTACCCGTTTCGGCTAAGACAGGTGAAGGAATTGATGCATGGCATGAGTGGGTGCGATCGCAGCATCAAACAACCTCTGCTCGACAAAAGGCAGGCTTGGCAATTGAAGGCCATCATCACTAAGGCCTAGAAAGCTCCTGTAAAGGTTAGGCAGGGGTAGGCTTAGGAAGCCAAGGGCTGAGGGGTATCGTTGGATTGAGGATGCAACAGCAAAGCTCGAAGCTGATCTCGAAACACAGGATTTAAGTACTTCTGCTGTAGAGGTAGCCATTGCTGCCACAGATCGGATCGGTCTTGCTGTAGGCGATCGCTCACAGACGGCAGCACTTCTGGCCAAAAGCGACCAAGGGTATTCTCCAGAAACTCTCCCTGCACTTGACTATCATGCAGTTCGCCTAACAAATCTTGAAGCACCTTGAATTCTTCTGTCTGCTTTGCGTAAGCAGCATCATAGAAGGGCACAAAAAACTCTGTTTGGTAACGCACTCGCTTAAACTGCTTGCGTAGATCATGTAACACCTCCCCATAGCGATTTAGGTCGCCTTCAATTTGAGTATTTCTCAGATCACCCACTTGGGCAGTGGGATGGAGGGGTTGGGCAATGACCGTCAACCAACCAGGGTGAAGCAACAATCGATTCACCAAAGGCGACAGCAAATCAGGTAACACAAGGGCAATGGGCCATTCTGCGCTTGCTTGGAAGTGAGGCTGATCTAACCATTGCTGCAACTTGGTAACGAAGCGACTATATCGGTGCCCTTTGAGGATCTTCAACATGCGCTTTGCATGCTTGCGGCGACGACGGGCTAAGTCAGACGTTGCAACCTCCAAGCACTGCAATTCCGAAGTTGCTAAGTGGGATGTTGCTTTGC